>SLJY01000056.1 GCA_007134875.1 Desulfobacterales bacterium | reverse complement strand
GATCGAAGCCGGCATCAACCGCTGCCAGAAGCGAGTCCAGGTTCTTTTGAACCCGGGTGTGCGTCAGCGGTTCCATTCCCTCGAGCAGGGTCGGCATCCCGCAGCACTGCTGGGGCGGGACGTAAACCGGCAGACCGTTTTTCTCCAGGATCTTTACAGCGGCTTTGGCTACCTCCGGAAACAGGTATCCGGCCGTGCATCCGGCGAAATAGGCTACAGCCGGAAGCCGGTCCGGTTTCCGGGTCTGATTGTTTTTTTCGGCCCATGAAAAAAAGTCTTCCGGCGGGAGCGCCGGCAGGTCGCGTTTTTGTGATATCCCGCCAGCGCGTTTTGCCGCTTTGGCCGCCGGACCAACCCGCAACGCCGTATTGATCAGCTTCGGGAAGCAGCTTCCCAGGCGGCCGACACCCTGCACGTCGGCCAGCATCCGCAGCCCAAGCGGCAGTCCGCGCTCCCGCACCCGGGCCGCCTTGGACCGGACAATGTCCGTGCGGATGTTTGGGCAGGGACACAGGCCGCAAAGGGTGCACATGTCTGCCAGACGGTCCAGCGCTTCGTCGGACGGAGAAATCCCTTGTTCTTTTTCCCGGTCATGCAACCGGTAGAGTTCGGGAAAAAACAGGCAGCTGTCCTCCATCAAAATACGGCAGATATCGCAATCCGCGCAGGCGTCCACTACCCCGCGGATCAGGCTGCGGGCCGATGGCTGACTGTCTTTCCGCTCGTTTGTCATTCACGATATCCCAGCCGGTTGCTGATAGGGATGGTTTTATGGCTCCGGCCATAATCATCCGCGTTGCCCCTTGCGAATTCGGCCTGATTTCAGGGGGCCGGATAGCAAGGCAGAGATGCGCTGAATCGCCGTAACTGAATATAGATGCCAAAATCCGCATTGTCAAACCATGGAGGCGCCGTCCGGCGCCAGCACCGGTAGCAACTTCACGCCTGAAACGACTTCTCTTGCTTCCGGGTTGCCTTTGATCGCATCGCTTTATTATAATAATTGCAATTTCGTAGTTAAGGAATGCAAGATCCGTTTTCAAGAAAGACGGCCGAAAAATGACGGCGCGCCCATGTCCCGCATACCGGGCGGATGCCGCGGATAAAAAAGGCTGGAAAAAGGGGCGGGAATCGGCGGGGCCGGCACCCGGTCCGTATTCGAAGCAATCGGAAATGCGTCAAAAAACAAGCAGCCGGATTGATTTCAAAACTCGAAAATCGGCATGACCGAGCCTTCAAAAAACAGTGCGAAGATCAACAGGCCGGCACCGAAAGATACGGCACAGACCGTGCGGCTGGTTTGGCTGATATTCAGCAGAAACAATACGAAAAACAGCCCCCCGTAGGCCAGGCAGAAAGGACAGAAAACCTGGTTTGCGATCTGGAAATGAAGCAGAACCACTCCGCCGCCGACCGCCATGCAAAGCAGCACAGCCCGCGCATGGCCCCCGAATGACCGATAGGCCCGGCTGCCTAGTGGCAGGCTGAGAAGCAGAATAGCGCCGGCCAGAATGAATCCCAGACAATGCAGGTCCAGACCGAAAAGGCCCCCGTGGATATAGGTGCAGCCGGTTTCGCATACCAGGTTCGCATACAAGGTCCCCGCTGCGAACAGGGGGAGAAGGATATTTGCGGCGCTCCGGACGATCTCCGTTCGCGGATTTTTGATCAGGCGCATAGGATTTTCCTTTGTATCCGGCGGGCATGGAACTGACCCGGATCAGTTCATACAACTTTATGATTTTACAGCCAATATCATAAGGACTTTTTTCTGTCAACATATAAAGCCATATAGGGATATAACAATATAACCACCTATAACCCCTGTCTTTTAACGAATGACGCTTAGACCGGCTAACCGGCGCTTCCTTTCTGCTTGCTTGACAAAGCGCCATCCCGATACAAGTTTATTTACAAGGACATTCGAAATCAAAGGAGGTCACCATGTTTTCTTTCAGAGAAAAAGTGGCTGTTGTAACCGGGGCAGGCGGCGATATCGGCCGGGACGCCGCGGTAGCGCTTGCAAAGCGGGGCGCCAGGATCCTGGCAGTCGATATGGATCCGGGCGGAATTGAAAAAACCGTGGAGGCAGTCCGCTCGACCGGCGGCACCGCGGAAGGATTCAAGGCGGATGTTACCCAATCGGCCGAATGCGAGGCCTATGCAAAAAGGGCTGCCGATCTTAGGGGAGAAATCAACCTGTTTTTCAACAATGCGGGCATTGAGGGTATAGGGGCGCCCCTTGCCGATTATCCAGAGGAAGAATTCGACAAAGTAATCGCCGTGAACGTGAAAGGCGTCTACCTCGGCATCAAAGCGGTCGTGCCGCATATGAAAAAAGGATCGGCCATTGTCAACATGGCCAGTGTAGCAGGCCTTAACCCCTTCCGCTGTATTCGTCGGACTTGCTTCAGGCGGCCCCCTCCCCTGGATCAATAGCAAGCTGCCGCCCGGCTGTATCGCTTTTAACCAGGGGTTGACCCCACCTGAACCGAGCGGTTCAGGCCCCATATTTCCTGGTCATATGCTGCAGGCAGTTTTGCCCCTGATGCCGTCCATTCGATTCAATATGTATTGAACTTGTAGGTTCCATTGGCCGGAACGCCCGATTCAAACGTGGTGCCCTCGAACAACGCCTCCTTATCGAGTGTTCCGGTCCCGTCGACCCGCAGGGGAGCAATATTGAGCCGCACTGAATGGCACTTGTTGAAATCGTATGCGGCATAAAGCCGGATATAGGAATCCGGACCGGTCCCGGTCAGATTCAGCATATCGAATCGGGTGCCATCATCTGCAGGAATGCGCATATCATTACGGGAAAACCATACACTGCCTGTTTCGGCGCTCAGGCCAAGCCCGGCACCGGACGCAGGACCTGCAATCAAACAAACGGAAAAAAGAAGAGCGAAGCAAATGACAAGTCTGGTCTTCACTGGCATACCCCCGGTTTTTTATGCCCAATCGGTTTATGTTAGAAACAGTACCTGAACGAAAACCGTCTTGACCTTGAAGAAAAATCCTAGTTTTCGTCCGGCCACCAAATAATAGCGGGACGCATCTTTTTAACAAATCGCATGTATTGACGGCTTCTTAAAAAAAGTCCAATATCTGCGTTACGTGCGATTTCTCAGAATTTCACGTACGCCAACTACGCTGCATTCTTCGAAATCGCGCAAGCCTTGATCTTGAACTTTTTACCAAGCCGTCAGATCGCGACTTTTTATGAGTGCATCGTGTATTATTCTTTATGGAGAACAGGTTGTCCCGGTCAAGAATAATTCGCGGCCGGGCTTGAGTTAAAGGTCGGGTCTCTGATGGTTTTCAAAAAAATACCGGAAAAGCGCAAGCACTTCCTGTACACATTTCCCGCCTTTCCTGGAATACCCGGGTGCTATGCCGGAAAATTAAGGACACGGGCCGGCATACGCGCTTCCTTGATGCGATCGCCGATAGAGTCGTTGTTCATGCGATAGGTTCGAGCACTCTATCGCCAACATGCATTGCATTCCCGGCGGCATTTTTTTGAACACCTGGGCGGACGTCGCACCGGCCGGGCTCGATCTTTCCGGGCATAACTGGTATTCATTCCTTGTAAAAAACCTGCTTCCGGTGACCCTTGGCAATACTACCGGCGGCGTTGTTTTCGTGGGTCTGAGCTACTGGGGGGCGTATCTCCGGCCCGAGCCGCAGACGGAAAACTAAACGCCAGTGAAAGCAAGGCTGATATGCGGGTTACCATCGTCTACGACAATACCACGGGGCAGGAAAACCTTTCCATGCAGGACCTGCACGGCCTGCGCCGCATTGCCGGTCCGACGAAAATTTTTCATGAAATCTTTTCCACGGGAGAGCTTAAGGCCATCGAACATTCCCTGGTAATCCGGCAGAAAGAAGGACTGGTCGTGGTTGCGGGATGCTCCCACCCGGGAATCGGTGAAATTCTGGCGGCCGCCTCCGCCTTCGGACACCCTGCCGCCCTCATCGGCGGGCTCCACGGATTCGACGACTTTGAGAAAATTGCCTGCCTTTCGTGCATCTGCCCCACCCATTGCACCCGGCATATCGACCGTATCGCGGCCGTGTACCCGCAGCAGTATGTCTCCGGCTGCGCCGGCCGGGTCCTTGACCTCTAACCCTGCAAAGGCCGCGGAAAATTGAAAGAAAACAGGCGGCCATAAAAACGCATTACGAAACATATCGCCTGACATGAGCACAAACTCAAAACTATTGTAAGCATGAAAAGTGATGCATCTCACTGAAACATGCTTATAGTAGGGACTTTGTAATAAGGAGGGACCAAATGTCCCAACCCAAAAGACCGATGGATATTCTAAAACTGCTGGATCATTCCAACTGCCGGCAGTGCAACGAACAGACCTGCCTGGCGTTTGCGGCCCAGGTATTTACGGGGAAGAAGAAGCTCAGCGACTGTCCAAAACTGGATTCTTCCGTTCCCGAACAATACGGCGGGAACGACGAAACGGATAAAAGCACCGAAAAACTGCGCACGTCCGACGAAGAAATCGAAGCCTATGTGCGGTAATTGAAGGAGAAGGTCCGGGTAATGGACCTGCCCTCCCTAGCGGGAAAACCGGGCGGCAAATTCCGGAACGGCCGCCTGACCGTCAAGGTGCTCGGCAAGTATTTCAGCGTGGCCCCGGACGGGACCCTGTCGGTCGAGATTCACACCAACCCGTGGATTTCCGTGCCGGTGCTCACCTATATCACGGAAGGCGCCGGCAAGGACATCACCGGCAGATGGCTCACGTTCCGGGAGTTAAAAGACGGCAGCGCATGGGCCGGACTGTTCCGGCAGCGATGCGAAAAACCGCTCAAGCAGATCGCGGACAACGACTATGATCTTTTCGTCGATCTGCTGGATGTCTTCAACGGGCGCCCCACAGAGCATCTGGATGCCGATATCGCCAGGATCTTTTACGTACTGCCCAAGGTTCCGATCATGATCTGCTATTGGCCCGCGGAAGAGGACTTCAAATCGAACCTCAACATCTATTTCAACGAGGCCGCAAACGAGAACCTGAATATCGGCTCCATCAATGCCCTGGGCTCGGGCCTGGCCCGGATGTTTGAAAAACTTGCGGTAAAACACGGCACCCGGTCACCGTAAGATATAACTGCAATGCAATCCCATGCGAGAGTCCTGGAACGCCGGAAAGCAGCTCAACGTGAATCATTAAAAACCATAAAGCTTGTCTAATCAGTCAAAACCTTTGGTTTTTTCTCCGGTCAACCAATTTCAAATGCCGCCGATCTCATTTTCCGATTGACATGTTAGTGGTTTGGGTAAATAAAATTTTTTTTGATGCTGGATGTTTATTATAAAAAAATTGCGAAACATCCCGCCTTTAAAAGATTCTTAATCAAAAAGAGGATATTGATGTGTCCTATTTCTGTGTTGAAGCCCTGATTATCTTGATGCTGATTTTAGTCAATGGCTTTTTTGCAATGTCGGAAATGGCATTAGTGGCAGCGCGCAAAGTGCGGCTTAAGTCCATGGCAGACAAAGGCAGTCGT
>SLJY01000184.1 GCA_007134875.1 Desulfobacterales bacterium | reverse complement strand
CAGTTGGTCAGAGCATGCGGCTCATATCCGCAGAGTCCGGGGTTCAAATCCCTGCATCGCCACCAAATTTCAAAATAAAAGCCTCTCTGTTGATTTTTCCAGAGAGGCTTTGTATATTATGAGAACGATGATTCAGTCGATCGGGAACAAAGGAATGTACTTTTTGATCCCGGGCGCTGTTCATCCTGCAATCCTTTTTACTGTCATGGTCAGGTGTGGGTGTGCTGGCGGGATTTGAAAAACTGGTGGAAGAAAGAATCCGGGCCGCACAGCGGAACGGGGAGTTCGACAACCTCGAAGGTGCGGGAAAGCCTCTGGAGCCGGAGGATATGAGCCGTGTGCCCCAGGAACTCCGCATGGCCTACCGGGTATTGAAAAATGCCAACTGCCTGCCCCCGGAAATTGAGCTTCACAAGGAAATTATCACCACCGAAAACATGCTATCGGGTCTTACCGACGAGAAGGAGCGGTATAAAGCCATGCAGAAACTGAATTTTCTTATTATGAAGTTCAATACAATAACCAACCGGTCCGTACGGTTTGAAATCCCCCAGAAGTATGAAGAGGTTCTTGTGGAGCGCATGGCCGATAGCCGTGCGGCAGAAGACCGTGAAAAATAACTTGTTCGGCCGAAAAGGTGTTTTTTTGTGCTGAAGCGAAAAATTTCCGAGTTTTTCGGAAGATATACTTCCTTTACAACAGGCCTTTCTCCAATGTGGACAAACCGCTTCGATGACGACAGCCTCACCAAGGGTGTGCTTTTGGCTTTCGTTATCCTTGCTTTTCACGTGGGAATGCTGCTTCTGGTGGCGCTCCTGATCGTTTTTTTCGGATTTATCATCCAGTATTTCGTATGGATTCTTTTATTTATCGGTGTTGTCGTTGCCGGTTCGATCGGTTACATCCTGTATTCCCTGAAAAAACAAAGCAGCGGCATTGCCGAGGTTCTTACAATGCCCGAGTTCAAGGGGAAAAATGTTGAGCTGAGACTTTTCGGCGGTCTGGCATCCGTAAAGATCACCGATACGCAGGGTTCTTCTTCGATGCTGGAGCATGACGGCGCTTCGCAGATAAAATACCTGGAATCGCCCGACAGCGCCAGGGTACGGGACCTGTCGGAACTGGCCAAGCTCCTGGAAAACGACCTGATCACCCGGGAGGAGTATCAGCAGGCAAAAGACGAATTATTCAACCGGTGACGAAGGATGACGGCTTCGTAAAAAGTCCAATATCTGCGTTACGCGCGATTTCTCAGAATTTGCGGCTTACGCCTTGTAAACATGTACGTACGCCAAGTACTCTGCATTCTTCGAAATCGCGCAAGCCTTGATCTTGAACTTTTGACAAAGCCGTCAGATCGAGACTTTTTACGAGTGCATCAAGAATAGTGTCTGAACGAAAACCAGGATTTTTCGTTCAGACACTACCATAAGCGCATTGAGCCAAGGGGCTGCCTATGAGCGCATCCGACGGGAAGAAAAACTTGAAATCCACCGTGGCGCTGCTTTCCGGGGGAACTTCCGGAGAGCGCGACGTGTCGCTCAAGGGCGGAGACCGTGCTGCAACGGCCCTTGATCCGGGAAAATACCGGGTTGTTCGCTACGATCCGGCCACCGATCTCGAAAGACTGGCCGCGGATGCGCCGGGTATTGATGTCGCCTTGGTGATTCTCCACGGCGTAGGCGGTGAGGATGGAACGATCCAGGGGTTTCTCGACCTGCTTGGCATTCCCTACCAATGCGCCGGGGTTCTGGGCAGCGCGCTCGCCATGAACAAACTGGTTTCCAAGTTTTTTTACGAAAAGGCCGGTATTCCAGTTCCCGATTCCATCGCTTTCCACGACCCGGTCGCAGCCGACCCGGATGCATGCATCGCCCAGCTGGGCCTCCCTTTGGTGATGAAACCCGCATCCGGGGGATCGAGTTTGGGCATGTCGATCGTCCGGAGGCGGGAAGACTTTGCGGATGCCCTGGCTGCGGCTTTTGCTCATGATGAGCTGGTCTTGGCCGAACAATACCTTGCGGGAACGGAAATCACCGGCGGCATTCTGGGCAATGAAAACCCGGAAGCACTTGCCATCGTGGAGATCGTCCCCAAAAACGGCTACGAGTTTTTTGACTATATGGCCAAGTACACGCCCGGGGAGACCATGGAAATATGCCCGGCACGCATTGATCCAGCGCTTTCGGCCCGTGCCCGGGAGATTGCCGTGGCGGCCCATCACGTTCTGATGCTGAGCGGCTGCAGTCGGACCGACATGATTATCTCGGACGGCCGGATTTATGTCCTGGAAACCAACACCATTCCGGGTATGACCGAAAACAGCCTTCTTCCGCTGGCGGCCGCGGAAAAGGGCCTTTCCTATCCGCAGCTCCTGGATCGCCTTATCGAACTTGCGCTGGAAAAAAAAGGATTGCGCGGCCGCTGACGGCCGGTGGGCTGCGGCAGGGCCATGCGGGCATAACCAGTGGGCAAACGAAAACCGTCTTTTTCGCCAATTTCTGTGCCGGGTTCAAATTTGATGAACCCGTAAAAGGTCTTGATCCGACGGCTTTGTAAAAAGTCCAAGATCAAGGCTTGCGCAATTTCGAAGAATGCAGGGTGCTTGGCGCACGTAAAATTCTGAGAAACTGCGCGTAACGCAGATATTGGATTTTTTACGAAGTCGTCAAATTTTAATCCTCAAAATATGCCCGATATTCCTGCGGTTAAAATTTTCGCCTTCCTTGAATTTGACGAAAAATTTTGGTTGTCGTTCGGCCACTAACTCTAACAACAAGAATTTTTATACAAGGAGTCACGGTTTCGATGAAAGTTTTGATTGTCGGCGGAGGCGGCAGGGAGCACGCGCTTGCATGGAAGATCTCTATGAGCCCGGAGGTGGAAGCGATCTATTGCGCGCCCGGCAATGCAGGCATATGCGGAATTGCCGAGTGCATTGCCATTGATTCGGAAGATATCGGGGCGCTTAAGGATTTTGCGCTGGAAAACCAGATCGATCTGACCGTGGTGGGACCCGAGGCGCCCCTGGTTGCGGGAATTGCGGATGTTTTCGGGCAGGCCGGGCTCCGGGTATTCGGCCCGAAGCAGGCCGCGGCCCGGATCGAAGGAAGCAAATCCTTTGCCAAGAAACTCATGATGAAATACAACATCCCCACCGCCCCGGGCCGGAGTTTTGCCAGTTACGAGCACGCGCTGGCCTACCTGGAAAATGCGGAGTACCCTCTGGTGATCAAGGCGGACGGACTTGCCGCGGGCAAGGGCGTCGTGGTCTGCCAGACTCCCGAAGAAGCCACCGGGGCCCTGGACCGGATCATGAACCAGCGGATTTTTGGCGATGCAGGCGCAGCCGTGCTGATCGAGGGCTTCATGGCGGGAGAGGAGGCCTCCTTCATTGCCTTTACCGACGGCAAGGCTGTCGTACCCCTTCCGGCCTCCCAGGATCATAAAGCGCTCGGCGACGGGGACACCGGACCCAACACCGGCGGTATGGGGGCGGTATCGCCCACGCCGGTGGTTGATATCGTCATGCGGCAGAAAATAATTAACCAGGTCATGATCCCCACAGTCAAGGCAATGGCCGCTGAAGGCGCCCCTTTTAAGGGCGTGCTGTACGCGGGGCTTATGATCGACGGGGACAAGGCGCGCGTGGTCGAGTTCAACTGCCGCTTCGGCGATCCGGAAACCCAGCCGATTCTCATGCGCACGAAAACCGATATCGTTCCTTTGATGATGGCCTGCATTGACGGCGGCCTGGCAAATTACAGCCTGGAGATCGACCCTCGACCCGCGGCCTGCGTGGTTGTGGCAGTCAAAGGCTACCCGGAAAAATACGACAAGGGTTTACCCGTAACGGGCCTGGATGTGGCGAAAGACGATCCGGATGCCAGGCTGTTTCACTCCGGTACCATCGAAAAGGAGGGAAGCGTGGTCACCGCAGGCGGCCGTGTGCTGGGCGCCACCGCCATCGGGGACACCATGGAGCTGGCCCTGCAGAAAGCCTATGAAACAGCCACGCGGGTTTCCTTCGAAAACAAGTATCACCGGACCGATATCGGTCACCGGACCCTTCTGCGCTTAAACACCCCGGCGCAGGTGGGGATCGTCATGGGAAGCGACTCGGATCTTTCCGTGATGGCGGCCGCGGCGGAGATTCTTCGCCAGTTCGACATCACCTATGAATTCACGGTATGCTCCGCCCACCGCACACCCGAGGAGGCCGCTGTGTTCGGCCGCAGCGCCCGCGAGCGGGGGATCAAGATGATTATCGCCGGCGCCGGTCACGCGGCCCACCTGGCCGGAGCCATGGCAGCTCACTCGTCGCTGCCCATTATCGGCGTTCCCATCGATTCGTCGGCCCTGAATGGTTTTGATGCGCTCCTGTCCACGGTCCAGATGCCGCCGGGCATGCCCGTGGCAACCATGGCCGTGGGCAAGCCGGGCGCTAAGAACGCGGCGGTCTTTGCAGCGCAGGTCCTTTCCGTCTCCGATCCGGAGCTTGCCAAAAAGGTGGATGCATACAAGAAAAAGATGGCGGCCGATGTCAACCGGAAGGCAAGGCGCTTTGCGGGATAGAAAGCATCTGCATATCGATCCAGCCCATCCCGATCCGGATGCGATCCGGCGTGCCGCAATCTTAATCCGCGACGGCGGTGTGGTGGTATATCCCACCAGCCTTCTTTACGGCCTTGGCGCGGACGCCCTGAATCCCAATGCCGTTGATCGGGTGTTTGCCGTCAAGCGGCGCGCGGCGACCAAGCCCGTTTCCGTTCTGATCAATGGCCGGCAGGATCTGGATTGCCTGGCGGCGGATATTCCGGCGGCGGCGTCTGTGTTGATGGAGCGGTTGTGGCCGGGCAGGGTGACTCTGGTATTTCGTGCAGCATGCGGGCTGCCGCCCAATCTGACGGCGGGTACGGGAAAAATCGGCATCCGGCTCCCGCTTCATCCGGTTGCGAAAAAGCTGCTCGAGGCCGCAGCAATGCCTGTAACGGCGACATCCGCCAACCTTTCGGGGGGACCGGCATGTGCTTCCATTCTGGATATGCCCGAAACGCTGCTTCGGGAGGCAGATCTCATACTGGATGCGGGCGAGCTTCCCGGGGGTGCCGGGTCCACGGTGATCGACGTTACGTTGAGCCCGCCCGTCATCCTTCGGGAAGGCGCGGTTTCCGCCAGCGCCGTACGCGCCTCGTTGGAAGATGCTTAGAACCAATCCCAAAATTCGGATTTTAGTTCGGGATCGTGGCGGCGTCTTGTTTCAAACCGCATGCATACCGGCGTGTTTCGAGGATTTGAAATAAGATGCTATTGACATGCTACATGAATTACCCTATATCATTGCTGGTTCGTTACATTATGCCGGAGTGGTGGAATTGGTAGACGCAGAGGACTCAAAATCCTCCGGGCTTACGCCTGTGCGAGTTCGAGTCTCGCCTCCGGCACCATAAAAAAATCAAGGGGTTATGGCTTGTGACATTGAGTCGTAACCCTTTTTTTGCGGTATAACTATATGAAAACACATGAATTTGAATCAATTCAGGTG
>SLJY01000129.1 GCA_007134875.1 Desulfobacterales bacterium | reverse complement strand
TCCATGTCCCAGATTTCCATGGCGATTTTGGGTTTATTGGGCATCTCCCCTTCAAAAAGATAAAACGGGAGACAGCTTGCGCCGCCGACTGTCACGGCATTGCCGCCTTTGCCGATGGTTATCGGCCTGATGCTGCCTGCATAGGTTTCTTTAACGATTTCGAAGCCCAATTTTACCTCCTTATGAAATGATTGCATTTACAGTTGAAAACCGAAAACCCGGCCGTAATCCTGTCCTTATTCCCTGATCGTAATCCTGGAAAAACCGGCTCATGGCCTTGATGTCCATTAATTTAATTAGTGGCTGAACGTAAACCGCCCTGGTTTTCGTTCGGGCAGTATTTGCTTGATTGTTTTACCGGAACAACTATACTAACGGCCCGAAATGCCTTTTCCGCGCCGATTGATTCCTTCCGTCGGATATTCTGTAAGATATTCTTCCGGCCCCCGTCTTTCTGTCTGATTCACCGGTCCGATCAGCCGGATAACAGGATTCCCGCTTCACCGAATGCCACAACCTGTTTTTGCATTCAAAAAAATATATAAAAGAGAAAATTAATATCAAAAAATAATCTTTTGTCAATGATTATAGGCGAAATGGTTCATTTGATTCCACCGTCCCGCGAATCCGGCATTTCGTCCATGTGCTTTCTCCGCTCATCCAGGCGGGCTTTTAACTTCGGAAAATGGTTGAGCTCCGTGTGCGGCAGAAACAGCGCAGCGATGTAGTTGTCCATAAACGACTGGGTTTCGGAGAGTTCGAAATTGGTAATCCGCTTGATGGTCCGGGTCACATCCCTGCGGATGCGATTGGTGAGCGCACTCATGCGGGCGCCCATCAATGAGCCGTTTCCGACAAAGATGACCTTTTCCAAGTCGATTTCCGGGAGCAAACCGATGGTCATTGCTTTTTCGAGATCCACATAGCTTCCGAACCCCCCGGCCAGGATAATCCTGTCGATATTTCCGATTGAAAGCCCCACTTCGGCCAGCAGCGTCAGGCAGCCGCTGTAGATGGCGCCCTTGGCCCGGATCAGGTTTTCGATGTCGATCTCGTTGATCACGATGTCCCTGTCGGTGCCAGACACATCGGCCCAGGCCAGCACATACTCGTAGACGTCGTCTTTTTCGCGGATCCGGTCGGTATCCAGGTTCCGGTTGAATTTTCCCCGGTTGTCCAGGATCCCCATTTCGAACATGGTGGCAACGATGATGATCAATCCGCTTCCGCAGATTCCTTTCGGCCGCACATTGCCGATGGTCACGTTCATGGGCTCGAGCGTCAACGGATCGATGGAGAAGTCCTCGATGGCGCCTTCCGTCGCCCGCATGCCCAGCTTGATGCCACCCCCTTCGAAAGCCGGTCCGGCCGAACACGCGGCGCATACCATCCAGTCCTTGTTGCCGATGACCACTTCGGCATTGGTTCCGATATCGATATAGAGGGTGATCTCCTCGTCGTTGTACATGCCGGAGCCCATGGTGCCGGAGACAATATCGCCGCCCACGTAGCTGGATACCTGGGGATAAACCAGCGCCGTTACATGCGACGGTAAATCGAGCCCGGCCTCTGATGCCAGAAACGGCGGGTACATGATGGAGGCCGGCACATAGGGGGATCGGCGGAGGTAGCGTGCGTTGACCTTCAGAAAAAGCTGCGTCATGGTGGTGTTGCCGGCAAACGTGATGGTGGAGACCTCTTCGGGATCGATCTTCGATTTCTTAAACAACTTTCCGATCACCGTATTGATCGTGGAAAGGACCCGCTCGTTGAGTTTTTCCAGTCCGCCCGCCTTTTCGGAATAGACGATACGGCTGATAACGTCCTCGCCATAGCTGATCTGGGCGTTGAAGTCGCCGTAGCGGGTAAGGATTTCTCCGGTTTTAATGTCGATGAGTTCCCCGTAGACGGTCGTGGTCCCGATATCCACGGCAAGGGCGTAGTTCCGCTCGGACGTGTCCCCGGGCTGGATGTTGACGACCCGGTTCTTGCCGTCTTCCCGCACCGGCCGGGCAATGGTCACCGTAACCTTGAAATCCTCCTGCCGCAGGACGTCCGGCACCTTCCGTATGACAGAAAGGTCGAATTCCAGGCGGTGTTCGTCGTGGTTCTTCCGCAGAAAGTCGACCAGGCGGGACACATCGGCGATATTGTCGGCATCTGAGGGCGGCGGGAGTTCCATGTAAATTTTTTCGACCGGGGGGACGAAAAGCCCTTTCTCCTTGAGATCGTCAAGGTTGAGCTCCCTGATGCGGGCCGTTTTTCGGGCGGTGGCCTGGAGGTTGAGGACGCGGGCATCGATGAAGGAATCGGTGGGAATCCGGATGGTGAGATCGGATTCGATTTTCGCCAGGCAGGCCAAGCGATAGCCTTTTTCCTTATCCTCGGCGGAAAGCATTTCGGATACGCCGCCTTCCACTTCACCGGACTCTAAGATCACCCGGCATTTTCCGCACACCCCCTCCCCGCCGCAGGAGGCATTGATGTGAACACCGGAATCCATGGCCGCCCGGATCAGCTGTGTTCCGGGCTCCACGGAAATGCTTTTTTCATGGGGAAGAAAGGTCACTTTGTGTTGTGTCATATAAACATCCTCTTTGAAGATATCGTCGGGATCACCCGGTGAATCCACCCGGAAAGCCGGTAGAAAAATTCAGGGCATTATACTGCCCGGGACCAGATAAGACACGGGGCAAAAACGCGTCAACACGCATGGTTGCAATAAAAAAACCGCCCGAATAACCCGAATAAAAAGATATACCCCAAAATCGTAAACGGGTCAACCGCTGACGACGTTGAAAAATGTACAATACTTGCTTTATGGGCATTATCTCATAACCATGTATGATTTAAAAAACTGAAATCATTGCAAATAAAAAATCTTGATTCCAAGCTTTTTACAAAGCCTTCTCATCGCGACATGTGCCGGGTGCATCAATCAACTTTGGACGGTTAATTCCGGTACGGGGATCGGGGGCGCCTATGCATTCAAAGCATGATGCGCTTGCTGCCAGCCGCCGCTTAACCGGGAACCGTCACCAGGCCCTCCCAATATTGCCTGAGAGCAACCCCCTTGATTCCGGAGCGCAGATAGACTATATTATTATAGTTAATATAATAGAAATCCGGCGACAAATCGCCGCTTTCGATATTCATCCCCAACACGCCCTGTGCAGCACATGAAAAACAAGCACGCCAGCCCGCCGCGGCATACCCTGCCGCATGCAACGGACAAAGGTTATCCGGATTCCGGATTCCGCCCCGTCTATTGTCTTTTCAAAACAGCCACCCTCTTTGCGGGAATATTCGTATTTGCCGAATACCTTATCGGGCTTCATCCGGCATTCTTTTTTACGGGCGTTTTCATCCTTGCCGCACCGGTGGCCCTTGGGGGGCTCTACCGAACCACCATCCGTAAAACCAGGCGCCTTGAATTATTCAACCGGCACGGACGGATTGCATCGTTTTTGTCGCGACGGGCGGCGGCCGTCTTTTTATGGACGGGATACGCCGTTTTTACTTCATTTCTGATGCTCCTTGGATTCTGCTTCTTTCATACGGCAGACTGGATTTTGTTCTTTTCCGCCGCCCCGGTTTTCTACATTTTTTACCGGATTTTCCATCGTATTTTCCAAAAAGAACTCCGATCCTATTTAGTAACGGGATCGGCGCTCACGGCGGCGGCCTGGCTCACCCCTATCACGCTTATGTGCGTCTTTGCAGCGTTGCTGCACATTACAGGACCGAAAACGATCATCCCCGATGGTATTGCATCGGCCATTGCAGCCCGAGAGGCAGCCGCGGCCGAACTGTCCGGAAGCGCCCTGGCATCAAGCGCGGCCGAATGGATGGCCGTGCATTCGGGCATCCGGGAATACGCCGCCGGGCAGGCGGGACATGCCGATATCACCCTGTTCGGGCTCGCGGCCGTCTTCCTGGGCGGCTGCATTTTCCTCTACAATGCGGCAAACCTCATGGCCGCCTGCATCGTTTCCGGGGAGGAGCTGAAACGGATTATTCGCCCCTTTTCACCGGACGCCGGAGCCGGCGGATCGATCCGAAGCACCCGAACCGCCGCCGTTGCCACGGCAGCCGGCCTCTGTGCGGGACTTCTCGCCGCCGTCTTTTTTTGGGCCGAAGCCCGGCTCGCATCACATCCGGGTCCCCTGGCGCAGAGCGCCGCCGCAAGGGAAAAAATCGTGATATACGCCGAGCGTATCGACGATATCTACGTCCGGCCGGGAACCATCACGCAGCTCGCATCCTACCGGATTGATATGGGCCGGGACCTGGACCGCATGGTCCGCGAACTGGAAACCGACATCCATCTGGCCTTTGACGACATGACAGACCGGGTGGATGATTTTCTGGACTGGTACTACAGCCTTTCCGGGGAATATGCACGGATCCGGCACCTGGCAGGCAGTTCGGCCGGGGTGCATTTTTCCGAAAAGCTCGCATATCATCTGAAGACCGATACGCATTTCGGGATACTGCGCGAACGGGCCGGACGTCTGGAGCGGGCCGGTATGGATGCCGGGGAACAACTGCACGGGATCTCCCGTGTTCTCATCCGCCAAAACCGGATTGATCCGGATAAGAATACGGCCGTGGAAGTAAGCCGGCGCATTAAAATGTCGGATTTGCAGGCTGACAGTGATCAAATCGGGTTCGGGGTGCGCATGGGATCCGCCTCCGCAGCGTCCGCCGGCGGCCTCCTTGCAGGCGGATACGCCGGAAAAGTGATCACCGCGCGGGTTGTCCGAAGCACCGGCGCCCGGGCCGCGGCAAGAGTCGTATTCCGGTTCGGCGGCGCAAGGGTGGCGGGCAAAGGGGGCGGCGGAAGCGCCGGGGCGGCGGCTGGCGCTGCCGTCGGATCGGTTCTGCCCGGTGCCGGCACGGCTGTAGGCGCCATGGCGGGGGGCGTGATCGGAGCCGTTTCCGGGGGTCTCCTGGCGGACAGGGCCCTGCTTGCGGCGGAAGAATACATGAACCGGGAGGCTTTCAGGGCCGAAATCTTGGACGCCATCGAAGCGTTGCGCATGGAGACGATAGAAGGCCTGTACCGGATTAGCCGATAAACGGCGTCAAATCGCAGGGGGTCAGGCTTTCATAGCCGTCTTCGGTGATCAGAAACGTCTGCTCGAACTGTGCGGACAGCTTGCGATCCCGGGTGATGGCGGTCCAGCCGTCGTCTGCGACGAACAGATCCGCCCCGCCAAGGTTGATCATCGGCTCCACCGTAAAGACCATTCCCGGCACCAGGGTAATCCCCTCCCCTTTTCGTCCGAAATGGGGAACCTGGGGCGGCTCGTGAAAATTTCTGCCCAGCCCGTGCCCCACGAATTCGCGCACCACGGAGCAGCCCCGGTTTTCGGCCAGCGACTGGATAACAAAACCGATATCGCCGATAGTGTTACCGGGTACAAGCACGTCCATGGCGGCAAGGAGGCAGGACGCACTTGTCGAAACGATGCGGCGCGCCTCCGGCGAAGGGCTTCCCACGAAAAACGTTTTGCTGGCATCCGCGTAATAGCCGTCCAGTATA
>SLJY01000124.1 GCA_007134875.1 Desulfobacterales bacterium | reverse complement strand
TCGCCGATCTGGTGGTGGGGGTTTCCGGCGGACAGATCAAGACCGGTTCCATGTCGAGAAGCGACCGCGTCGCCAAATACAACCAGTTGATCCGGATCGAGGAAGAACTTGGCGCCGCCGCGCGGATGGCCCCGAATGTCTTTCTCGCCTGAAATGCTTGCGTTTGATTGGAATGGATAACCTGATGAAACTACCGGTTCGCAATGCCTGCAGACTGCTTGCCATCGCCCTTGCGGGGGTTGCGCTTTTTTCGCTGCCTTCGCTGCCTGTGACTGCCGATGCCTATGTTTTGCCCGCGCCTTATCTTCTTGAGCGGGTTTCCACAAATATCCAGCCGGCATCCCGGTTCCAGGCAATCAAAACACTGCGCATTGAACAGGCCGGCCCGGACGAAGAAGAAAACCGGGCCGGCCGCAGGCGGTCCTTTGACCTGGTCGTTTCATTCCAACGCCCATCATCTTTTCGGGCGGACATCCGGGGAGACGATCTGGAGCACACCCATGTCGCATCGGCCGGCAGTTACATCACCCTTATCGATAACGCCATTGCCGGCCGCTCCGGGCAGTGGATCTATGATTTCAAGCGTCTTTTTCTCCAGCGTTCCCGGGAAGAGCTGACCGAAAACCTTCGGATGATTGGCGTCCGAACCGGTATTTCCAGCATTGGAAGGCTCGACGGGACCGTCTTTTTGGTGGTCGGGGCCCAATACCCGAATAACACGGCACCACAACTCTGGATCGACCGGGAGCGCTTTCTGCCCGTGCGCCTCGTTGTTGCCGGGGCATCCGGAGAAGGCGAGCCGCCGGTCGCTGAAATCCGCTTTTCCCGGTGGTCCCGGCAAAACGGAATGCGCTATCCGGCGGAAATGACTTTTTTCGAAAATGGTACACAAATCCAGCGGGTCACCCTTGGCCAACTGGATACCGAGCCGGCTTTCGATGCCGGTCTTTTTGATATCAGCGCACTGGAAGCAGCATCCAGAAGCAGGGAAATGGATTCAACCAGGGAGAATTTGCCGGATGCCACGCCGGACGGTTCCCCGGATACCTCCAAGGGTATTTCCGATGAGATCCGAGAGGAGATCGAGGCGTTCAGGCGGATTTTCGAATAACATCGAGCACAAAAATTATTACATCAAGGAATCACTATGCCAGGCAAGACAAAGTTCGTATTCGTTACCGGCGGGGTGCTGTCTTCCCTTGGAAAGGGCCTGGCCTCCGCTTCCATCGGGGCACTTCTCGAGAGCCGGGGGTTGAGCGTTACCCTGTTGAAGCTCGATCCGTACATCAATGTCGATCCGGGCACCATGAATCCGTTCCAGCATGGCGAGGTTTTCGTTACCGACGACGGCGCGGAAACCGACCTCGACCTTGGGCACTACGAGCGGTTTGTTAACGTACGGCTCGGCCGGGACAACAATTTTACGACCGGGAAAATCTACCACTCGGTCATTACCAAGGAGCGTCGCGGCGACTACCTTGGCGGCACGGTCCAGGTCATCCCCCATATCACCGATGAAATCAAGGCCTGCATTTTCCGCACCGCCGAAGACTACGATTTCGTCATTGTCGAGATCGGGGGAACCATCGGAGATATCGAAAGCCTGCCGTTTCTGGAGGCCATCCGGCAGTTCCGGTTCGATGCGGGCAAGGAAAACGTATTATACATTCACCTGACCTACATCCCCTTCATCGCCCCGGCCGGAGAGCTCAAGACCAAGCCGACGCAACACAGCGTCAAGGAGCTCAGAAGCATCGGGATTCAGCCGGATATTCTGCTTTGCCGCACGGACCGGTACCTTCCCAAGGAAATCAAGGCAAAGCTCGCCCTTTTCTGCAACGTCAGTCCCGAGGCCGTGATTACCGCAAAAGATGTTTCCTGTATCTACGAATGCCCCCTGATATTCAACCGGGAAGGCCTCGATGCCAAGCTGCTGGAGGTTTTAAACGTTTGGACGGGCTCTCCGCGCCTGGAAGAATGGGATAATTTCGTTTATCGCTGCAAAAACCCTGCGTTATCCACGACAATCGCCGTGGTTGGGAAATATACCGAATTAACGGAATCCTACAAAAGCCTGAACGAAGCCCTCTACCACGGCGGAATCGCCAATAACGCGGCTGTCGATCTCCGGTTCATCGATTCAGGCACGCTGGATGAGAATAATTACGAGACCGTCCTGGAAGGTGTCCATGGCGTGCTGGTTCCCGGCGGATTCGGATCCCGGGGAATCGAAGGGAAAATCCTGGCCATCCGGTATGCCAGGGAATACGCCATGCCGTTTTTCGGGATCTGCCTTGGAATGCAGCTGGCCGTGATCGAGTTCGCCCGAAACGTTGCCGGACTGGAAGGCGCTCATTCTTCTGAGTTCGACCCGGAAAGCCCGTCTCCTGTGATTTATCTCATGACCGAATGGTATGACGAAAGAACAGAGCGCATCGAATACAGGGATACGGACTCTGAAAAAGGCGGCACCATGCGGCTCGGATCCTATCCATGCCGGATTGCGAAAGAAACGCTCGCATGGCAGGCCTACGGACAGGCGTCCATTGAGGAGCGCCACCGGCACCGCTATGAATTCAATCTGGAATTCCGGAGTCGGCTCGAAGAGCACGGCCTTGTATTTTCCGGTTTTTCCCCCCGGGGCGATCTTGTGGAGATTGTGGAAATCAAAGACCATCCCTGGTTTCTTGGCTGCCAGTTTCATCCGGAGTTCAAATCCCGGCCCATGGTGCCGCACCCGCTGTTTGTGGATTTTATCCGGGCCACCCTGGAATCGAAAAGCGTGCTTGAAGACAAGACGAGGGTGCAGGTAACGGCGGATGCAGCAGAAAAAAATAACAGATGATGCAGCCGCACCTTCCGAAAACACCCATCCGCCGCCCGCCTGCCGTGAAAGCCGGCGGGCGGATCGGTGTTGCGGCCCCTGCCAGCCCGTTTGATAAAACACGCTTTGAAACCGGCGTGAGCCTTCTCCGGGAAAGAGGGTTCGACGTTGTCCTGCCGGAAGGCCTTTTTTCCCGAAAGCGATATCTTGCCGGCGATGATGATCACCGCCTTGCCATCCTCCGCGATCTTTTTACCGACCCCTCCATAGACGCCGTGTGGTGCGCCAGGGGGGGGTATGGATCCATGCGGCTGCTTCAGCGCCCGGAGCTGGATAACCTCGGGCTGCATCCCAAGGCATTTATCGGTTTAAGCGACATTACCGCACTGCTCAACCATCTGGTTATCCGTTGTAAAATGGCAACCTTTCACGGGCCGATGATCACAACGCTGGCCGACGCGGACAAACAAAGCATCGATCACCTTTTTGCCCTGCTTGGCGGAAGCGATGTGCCGCCCGTACTGGCCCGGTCTCCAAGGGTAATTGTTTCCGGCAAGGCGGAAGGACGGGTCTTGGGGGGAAACCTCTCCACCCTGGTTCACCTGCTTGGCACACCCTATTTTCCCGATTTCAAGGGTTCCATCGTCTTTCTTGAGGATACCGGGGAAAAGCCGTACCGGATCGATCGCATGCTGACCCAACTGCTGTTATCGGGCAGTCTTGAACATGCCAAAGGCCTTATTTTCGGCTCTTTTGTGAACTGCGGCGCAGAGAATGAAATCGAAACCATAGCAGCCGAAAGATTCTCATCCCTTCCGATACCGGTTATGAGCGGCTTTCCATCGGGTCATGCCATGCCCTGCCTGACACTTCCCATCGGCATTGCCGCCCGGCTGGACACGGATGAGGCAAGCCTGTGCTACCTAGAAAGCGCCGTTGAACGATGACGGCTTTGAAAAAAGTCCAATCCCTGCGCCTGCGCGCGATTTCTCAGAATTTCATGTACGCCGAGTACGCTGCATTCGAAGGAATCGCACAAGCCTTGATCTTGGGCATTTTACAAAGCCGTCAGGCCGAAACTTTTTACGAGTGCATCAATGATGTACCCCGAGATGGATGTACCCCGAGACTGGATGGAACCTGAGATGGACCCTGAAAACAAAGTCATCCGGGAAGAGATGGAACAAGCGGTCCGGGACGGCGTTTTTCCGGGCGGGGTTTTACTGGCCGTTTCCGGAGGCGTTGAGGTCTTTTCCGCTGCTGCCGGCAAAACCGGTAATCGTCCGGAAGATCATCCCGTGATGACGGATACGGTCTACGACCTTGCTTCCCTTACGAAGCCCCTGGCAACGGTGCCTGCCGTCATGTACCTGGTTGCAAAAGAGCGCATCGATCTGGAAGCCCCCGTCGCCTCAATTCTCAAAGACGAGCTCCCACCGGATAAAAAAAGTATTACTTGGCGGCATCTTCTGTCTCACACATCCGGACTGCCGGCTTACCGGCCATACTTCGAAACGCTTTGTAATTTGCCTCAGAAACGGAGAAAGCAAGCGCTTATCCGTTTGATCGCGGACGAACCCCTGGTTTCCCGTGTCGGCGAAAAAGCGCTTTACAGCGATATCGGTTTTCTTCTGCTGCAGTATTGCATCGAGGCCGTTACGGATATGGCGTTTGCGGCCTTCGTAACCCGCAAGGTGTATCCGGGACTCAACGTCTCCGGACTGTATTTCCCGTCTTATAAAAGCCCCCTAAAAATGAATTCCGTAATTGCGGCCACCGAGCAGTGTGCTTTCCGGGGGCTTTTACGGGGGGTGGTGCACGATGAAAACGCCTTTGCCATCGGCGGTGCAGCCGGTCACGCAGGGCTTTTCGGCAACACCGGGGCCGTTGCCGGATTGCTCCGGCAGTTCATGGGCGCCTACGCCGGCCGCCCAGCAGGGACCTGGCTTACCCGGGAGATCGCAGCGCACTTTCTACAGCCCGACCCGGTTTCCGGGCGGACTGTCGGCTTTGACAGGCCGTTATCGTCAGGCTCGAGCGCCGGCAGGTATTTCGATCCGGATCACAGCGCCGGGCATTTGGGTTTTACCGGCACCTCCTTCTGGATGGAGCTGAAAAGAAGGATCATCGTGGTCCTTTTGACCAACCGGGTGCATCCGTCCCGTTTGAACGAAACCATCACCCGGTTCAGGCCGTATATCCACGACCGGGTCATGGAGCTGCTTTTGCGAAAATGAGCGTATGGTTTTTTATCTATTCGGGAAGGTGCGCGAATTCTCGCCGGAAGGTTTCTGAATTGTGTATTTTCTGCTTGTAAAGGCGCCTTATTTTTGTTAGCGATAAGATGAATTCGCTGCCGGCGTTGATCCGTG
This sequence comes from Desulfobacterales bacterium, assembly GCA_007134875.1. Classification (GTDB taxonomy): domain Bacteria; phylum Desulfobacterota; class Desulfobacteria; order Desulfobacterales; family Desulfosalsimonadaceae; genus B1SED10-16. The sequence continues at coordinate 352 of SLJY01000124.1, read as the reverse complement.
CATTCTGCGGCCAACCTTAAAACCGCTTAGCGTAGGTTTTTATATATTGCGTATTTGCTTCGAGGGAAGCCTATCCACCCGCTACCGGGCGGACGCTTACTTTGGCGAGGCTCACAGCCGGACAGCTTCCGGCGGACAGTACCTGTCACGATATTATCGCCCGCCTGTCTTGAAATACGATCACCCGCATATTCATAACCGGAAATTACCCTTACGTATCCGGAGTGTCATAACGCCAAGGAGGTCATACTTTGTTTTTCGACTCGTTGTTCGGTTTTTTCTCCAATGATCTTGCAATCGATCTGGGCACTGCCAATACGCTGGTATATGTCAAAGGCAAAGGTATTGTGCT
>SLJY01000153.1 GCA_007134875.1 Desulfobacterales bacterium | reverse complement strand
TGTTTTGCAACCATTGCCGTACCCGCGATATCGGGCATGATGGAGTCAAGCCGCACCGGGTTTTTGCCCAACCGTATCTGATAAATGACATTGTGGGAAAGGATTTTTTCCACGTAGTCCCTGGTTTCAAAGTACGGAATCGTTTCCAGCCAGATGTCGGCGGGCATGCTCTTGTCCTCCGGCAGCCACGAGTTGACGCGATAGGTTCCCGCGTTGTAGGCTGCCAGGGCCAGAACGATATTGTTTTGCAGCGCCTCCATGCGGGTTTTCAGGTAAAAGCTGCCGAGCCGGATGTTGTATTCCGGTACGAGGAGAAAATGACTGCTGTGAAAAGCTTCGCCCATCATTTCTGCAACGCGTCTGCCGGTGGCAGGCATGATCTGCATGACGCCAAGGGCTCCGGCCGGGGACCGTACGTCGGTCATGAACATGCTTTCCTGGCGGGCGACGGCGAAAAGCCAGCTTGGGTCTATGTTTTTTTCCCGACCGTATTCCAGAAACAACCAATCATAAGGCGTCGGAAACCGGATGACGAGATCGTTGAATGACCCGGCGGCGGCGGCGGCCATGATGGCCCGGTCGTACCAGCCCATCTCGTATGCCAGCACGGCGGCGGCATTGTTTGCGGAAGGGCCTTTTTTTCGAAGGGCGATGATCCATTCCGTGCGGGCTTCCGCCGTACGATCCAGGTGAAAAAGCTCGATGGCCCGCCGGATTCCCGGATTGTTCTTCAATGCTTCGATATCCGCTTCCGGCGGCTCGATGGGGCTGTGGTTCATGGAATAGGGGAGGTTCAGGCGGTCCGCGGCCAGCAGGGAAAAATAGTTCTGGCGTCCTGTGATGGACAGGTAGTTTTCCGCAGCCTCGCGTTTTTTCCCCATCGCATCCTGAGCCCTGGCGCGCCAGTACGCCCATCGCGGCGCGCTTTTATCCGGATCGGAGAGCCGGTCCAACGCCGACAGCACGGTCTCCCAGTCCTGCTGGTAGATGGCGGCGCGGACATGCCACCATTTCAGCGGGGCCGACATTGTTTCCGGATCGAGATTTTCCAGGTACGCCAATGCCATGGGATGCTTGCGCAGGCTGAGATAAAGGCCCATCTGCACATCTACGGAATCGGTGTCAAAGGCTTCCAGGTCATGGCGCGTCCGCATCTCGCGCCAACTGGAGAGCGCATTGACGGTATCTTTACGGATGAGGCGATTCATTCCCTGGTGGAGAATGGCTTCTGCTGAAGGGCTTGCCTGGGCCGACCAGTCGATGTCCAGTATGGTTTCCGGCCGGGCGGCAACATTCAGCCACAGATCGGCCCATTCCCGGTCTTCTGCGGGGAGGTAGCGTTTCAGGTAGCGGGCGAGCCCGGTTTGTCCGCTGTCCATGCTCAGTTCGATGCGACGCCGGACGAGTTCCGGCGAAAGCCCGTCGTTTTTCCGCCATTGATCGAAAACCGGATCGCATTCCGATGGCCTGGAATAGCCGTGCAGCCATAGTTTTTCGGCTTCCTGCCATGCCAGGTCCTTTTGGCCGGTTTCCAGAAGGGCGCGGGCGTAGGAGCAATGGGTGGCTGCGTCGACCGATCCGGCAAAGTCCCGGGTCAGCCGCCCCCATTCCCGGTTTTTCGCAAGGTGGACAAGCCATGCGTTTCTGAGTTGATTGGCAAGGGGCGTATCGGAATAGGTTTCGATAAACATTGCAACCTGTTTTTCCTTCTCCGGCGACAGGTTCTGCCGGAGATCCCTGAAAATCAGGTAGGGATACAAGGGATAATCTGCAAGAGAAGGCAAAAGGCGGATGTATTCATCGCGGCGACCGTCCATCAGTGCGTCTTCGGCTGCGATGAAAGCCTGCCGCTGATCCGGCGGACGGGCTTCGGATGAACAGGAAAAAAACAGAAAAACCGACAGGAATGCCGGCAGAAACAGGGTTGCAAAAGAAAAAAAACCGAAAGAAAAGAAACGCGGCGCAGAGTCCCGGGTGGCGCGAGGCGTCATAAGGATTGAATCCCTGTGATAGGAAAATATATACAATGCGATGCTGCCGGGAAGGCATAAACCGCTTTTGCTTGAAGCCTTATATAGTATATACTGAATTCTACAGTCTGTAGGAAGTAAAAAGATGATGCACCCGAAAAAAACACGATTCGACCAGTTTGTAAAGGTTCAGGATCAGGGCATTAGCGGCCATTCAAGCGATGCGCTTAGTTCCCCTGCACATCCTAAGAGTTCCGGGATCAGCTATAGGATATGCTGAGGAACAAAGCACATCATAACGAAGCACATATACAAACGTTTTACGAACTCGTCAAAAGATGCGGATGCGGAAAAGTATTGCCGGACATATGCAGAGTAGACCTTTCAGGGTGGTTATCCGGAAAACGATCATGTTGTTTTTATGCGTTTTCATGCTGTATGGTCATGGTTTTGCAGGAGATACGGCACGTGGTATGGCAGGTCGTATTGCCCAGGTTTCGGCTGAAGGCAAAGCCGAATCCGCTCATATTACTGCGGATCCGATTTCGGAAGCCCTGAGACGGCACCTGGAGAGACCGCGGGAGTCCCGAAGAATATGGGAAGGCTGTGAGCCGGTATATGTGACCGGAAGCCTTGTGAGCTTCTATGCATGGCGGGACTGGAAGCCCGTCTGGGTATCGGAAAACGGGCCGTCGGAAGCGGCCGCGGCGCTGGTGGATGCGCTGGGAGAATCGGAAAACCATGGCCTCATCCCGGCTGATTACAACCACGGCTGCCTTTCCGGATGGCTGGATGCCCTGGAGAGAGACCGGTCATGGGGGTTTACAGCCTGGGATCTCGATGCGTTCGAAGCGGCGCTTACCGATGCCTTTGTCCGGTACGCAAGGCACCTGGCCAGGGGGAAAGCGGAACCGGGAAACATTTACCGGGATTGGCGGGCAGAAAAACAGGGACGGGGGGATGCCTATGGATTGCTGGAGGACATCGGATATCCTGCGGACGTCCGCGAGGCATTGGCGGCGCTTGCGCCTGTCTGCCCCGGCTATACCGCGTCCATCGCCGAAGCCCGCCGCCTCCGCGGCATCATCGATTCGGGCGGATGGCCCGAAATTCCCGGCGGCGAAACCCTTCGCAAAGGTGACCGCTCCTCCGGGGTATGCCTGCTGGCCGGGCGACTGGCCATGGACGGGGATCTGCCTGCCGATCTGTCGGACATCGGAGAAGACGAATCGGGCTGCCTTTTCGACCGAAAACTGGAAAAGGCGCTTGTGCGGTTCCAGAAGCGGCACGGCCTGACGCCGGACGGTGTGGCGGGTCCATCGACCCTGGAAGCACTGAACCGGCCGGCACAGGACCGTCTCCGGATCGTGCTGGTCAACATGGAGCGCCGGCGCTGGCTTCCCCGTAATTTTGGCAGTCGTCACATCGTTGTCAATACGGCGGCATTCGAACTGGAGGCATATGAAAACGGGCGGCGGGTTCTTGAAATGGCGGTCATCGTAGGAGAGCAGGATGCCAGGACCCCGCAGTTCAGCAGAAACATGTCCTATCTGGAGATCAATCCCTACTGGAATGTGCCCCGGGGCGTCCTGGAGCGGGTCATTCTGCCGAGGATCAGGGAAAATCCGGATTATCTCGGGGCAAACCGATACAAGCTGATCACGGACAGCGAGGCGGATTCCGGCGGCAATGACCCGGATGCAATCGACTGGTCCGGTATCGATGCGGATAGTTTTCCGGGACGGTTGCGCCAGAAGCCGGGCCCGTGGAACTCCCTCGGCCGTATCAAGTTCATGTTTCCCAACCGCTATCATATCTATCTTCACGATACCCCGGACCGGCACCTGTTCGAGAGGTCTGTCCGCACCTTCAGCAGCGGCTGTGTCCGGGTGGAAAAGCCGGTAACGCTTGCCCTTTTTGCGCTGGAAAACGACCCGGCCTGGGACCGGCGGGGAATTGAAAAAGCCATTGAAAGCGGCGAAACCTCCGTTGTATATGTCAGGGAGCCGTTAGGGGTCCACCTGGTGTACCGGACTTTCTGGATCGATCCGGACGGCGATGCCAATTACCGCAGGGATGTCTATGAACTCGACGAATTGTTGTGGCGGTCTTTGCAGTACTGAGGGCTTTGTACCGATCGGATACGCATTGAAAAGACGGCTTCGTAAGAAGACCAATATCTGCGCCTGCGCGCAATTTCTTGGAATTTCACGTACGCCAGGCACCCTGCATTCTTCGAAGTTGGGCATGCCTCGATCTTGAACTTTTTACGAAGTCGCTGGATCGCGACATTTTACGAGCGCTTTAAAAAAGAGGGATGATGGAAAACGAAGGTATCAATGACATTGCTTTCGCAGCCGGACGGTGGCCCCTGGATCCGGAACGTAAAACGATCGTTTTCATCCATGGGGCGGGCGGCTCCAATCTGATGTGGCACCACCAGGTGGAAGCCTGTCCGCCTGCTGCTGCAAAGGGTGACTTTGCGGCATGCAGCACGTTCGATGTCATGGACCGGCTCGCTTCGATCCGGACCCCGGTGCTCGTCGTCGCATCGGCGGACAACCAGGTGACACCCGTGAAATACGGCCAATACATGACGGAGGGGATTACGGGCGCGCGGATGGTCACCCTGGAAGATGCGGGGCATCTTGCCCCGCTGGAAAAACCGGAGCAATTCAACCAGGTGGTCCTGGACTTCATGGGATGATCTGGAGTCTTATTTTCTACCGGGCAATCATAGCCCGCATCATGTCTCCCGCATTTTCGGCGTGATCGGCGATGGAGCCGACGATTTCGGCAAGTTTGATCATGTGTATGACGGTGATGGGATCGCTTTCCATTTCCATGACTTTCCGGAAAAACGCGCGTTCCACCTGGTCGGCATCATGCTCCATCTGCCTGATATTTTTAATGATGGACTTGACATCCTCGCGCTGCTTGTCCGAAAAGGTTTTCAGATACACCCGGGCCTCCTCGACCATCCGGCTCAACTCCTCAATCGGATCCACAACGGCGTCCACGAGCAGGAAAAAATCCCGCTCCAGGGCGTCAGGTATCCCGCTGTCCGGCCGGTAGGAGAGCCAGTTCAGGGCTTCCTGGACCGAGTCGACCACGCTGTCCTGTTCCCGCAAGTATCGGAAGAACTGGAATTTCTCCACCGGGAGCATCACGTTTTTCGGCATATGGTTGCGGATGCCCCGCTTGATATCATCGGCCTCGTGCTCGAGCCGGATCACCTGCTGCCGGTGGTCCTCGAAAACCTCGCAATTGACTGCGGCATAACACTCGGCGGCCTGCTGGAAAGCCCAGGCGCATTCCTTGACCTTTTCCGCATGCTTTTGCAGATCGTCGAAGGGGGAGCGGGTGAACATGGAAAAAAAGGGAATACGCATTGCGCCTCCTGGCTATAGAATAAACTGTATCAGGTTGAAAATGATCAGGGATGTCAGTGCCGCTGCGGGAACGGTTAATATCCAGTATAACATGATTTTATAGACAATGCCAAAATTTACCGTATCCATTCCCCTGGCAAGCCCCACGCCGATGACGCCCCCCACGGCGGCATGGGAGGTGGATACCGGCAAACCGAGCTTGGATGCCAGAAGAACGG
>SLJY01000004.1 GCA_007134875.1 Desulfobacterales bacterium | reverse complement strand
GTGAGGGTTTGGGATATCTCTATGGCTCGTTCCGCGTTATCCCGGAAACTCGCTTCGCCTCCGGCTCCGCTCAAACAATCCGGGATAACCTGCTTCACTTCGCCAAGAGCTATCACCAAACTCCTCCCAATGTTGCCTCGTGGCATCCCCTCCCACCCCAACCCCATAGGAATTAATCATTCTATACATCGCATCCCGGAGATCTGTCTGTTTTTGCTATATCGGGCGGTATTTCAGTCCTGAAACACCAAACTATGGGATTTGCGACAACCCATAGGATGTGCTGACGCTGGAAGCGCATCTTTCTCCGGATTATTACGCATGGTATCCCAAGATGTTACACACGGCTACAAATTGACGCATTTCAGAGGGTCGGGGGATTAACCCTCGAGCAACAATTGTGAGGGGGCGTGCCAGCTCGAGGCGAAGATAAGCCAGGCACCCTGAATGTCTGAGCGGAGCCGGAGGCGAAGCGAGTTTTCAGGGGGCGGCTTATCGAGCCGTAGAAGCTGGCAACGGCCCCTCACAGTTGCGAGAGGGTAATCGCACGACCCTCTGAAATGATCCGATGGGTTTTTTTGGGGCAAAAGGCGAGATGGTTGTCTGTTTCCGTGGTAGGGATTACAACGGACAAAGCGGAGGTTTTTTTGCGGTGGGCTTTGCCAAACGCCGAGGCATCCAGGACATGATGCGCTTCCTTCGTCAGCACATCCTATGGGGCCATAGATCATGCGCGTCATATGGGCGGACGAAGAAGATGCAGCGTGCCGGGCGCTGAGATCGGGCTTTTTACGAAACCGTACCCCATGCGGAAAATCCCGGTTATCGTTCGGCCAATAAATATCCGTTTATTTTTTGCGGCAAATATGGTAGGCCGAAAACCTTGAAACCATTGCAAAGCGGTGTTTGCAGGAGGGGACGAAAACCGTCCCGGAACTTTTTGGTCGCTCAGTAAAGGCACTTTGAGATTCATGGCGGATAACAGGTATAACCCGACAAAAGCGCTGGTTGCCGACTGGAATCACCTGATGCGGGTGTTTCTGCGGCCGGAAGACGATGCGAGCCGCCAGACGCTGATCAAGTACATGGAGCAGATGCTTTTCGGACTCCACGATTTTCTGAAAAAGCACGTCGGCATCACCGAGGCCAAAAGCCTCAAAGAGCTCTCGGAGAACTTCCGGAATACGTTGATCAGCGAAGACCCCGAGAAAAAACTGGCCGATGTCATTACCTGCCTGATCAAGGAAATCGCCCCCCACGCGGTCAACGTGGCGTCACCGTATTTCGTGGGGCACATGACCTCCGCCATCCCCTTTTTCATGGTCCACCTGAAAGCCATCGTTTCCGCACTCAACCAGAACGTGGTGAAGGTGGAGACCTCCAAGGTCGTATCGGTAGTCGAAAAACAGGTCATCGCCAAGATCCACAACATGATCTACCGGCGGGGCAGCCTGTTTTACGAAGAACATGTCCAGAACACGGAAACCACCCTGGGGGTTTTTACGGAAGGAGGGACCACCGCCAACCTGACGGCCCTGTGGGTGGCCCGGAACGCAAAATTCGCTCCGAAAGAGGATTTCGAAGGAATCGAGGCCGAGGGAATCCCCGCCGCGTTCGCCGCATACGGGGTGGACCGCTGCGTCATCCTGGCCTCCCGGCTGGCCCACTATTCGGTGCGAAAATCCACCGGCGTCCTCGGCCTGGGCAACAACACCGTCATCCCTGTTGACATCGACGACGACTACCGCATGGACATCGGTGCACTGAAACGTGTCATCCGGGAAATCCGTTCCGGCCCGCAGCGCACCTGCATTCTTGCCATCGTGGGCATTGCGGGGGCAACCGAGACCGGTACCATCGATCCGCTTTCCGAGATTTCCCAGGTTGCCCATGAAAACGGAATCCATTTCCACGTGGACGCCGCATGGGGCGGCCCGACCCTGTTTTCAAGGCAGTACCGCTACCTCCTGGACGGCATCCAGTATTCAGATTCCGTCACCATCGACGGACACAAGCAGTTTTACATGCCCATGACCTGCGGCATGCTCTATGTCCGGGATCCGAAGCTGCTCGATGTCATTGCATACCACTCCAATTACGTCAACCGGCTGGGAAGCGTGGATCTGGGCATCCGGTCGCTTTCCGGATCCCGTGAAGCCAACTCGCTCGTTTTGGACTGCGCGCTGAAAATCATGGGAGCCAATGGATATGCCCTGCTGATCAACCACGGCATCGAAACCGCCGCGGCCTTTGCGGAAGAAATTGAAAGCCGGGAAAACTTTCAGCTGATCACGCCGCCGGTGCTCAATATCCTGACCTACCGGTACTGCCCGGCCCATCTACAGGAAAAACTGCCTGCCGCAGGAGAGGAAGAAAAGGAGCGGATCAATTGGCATCTCAACATGCTAAACCGGGATCTGCAAAGAATCCAGCGCGAAGCGGGCAACAGCTTCGTATCGCGCACCGCCCTGCGGCAAAACGCCTTTTCACCCGCAGAGATCGTGGTGCTCCGCTCCGTCATCATGAATCCCATGACTGGTAAATCCATCCTTAAGGAGATCCTCGACGAGCAGGAACAGATCGCCGAAGATCACCTGACCGCAAAACTTCCGGTATAAGCCACGAATAACGCCTTACTTCGCTGCCTGTCCGCCCAGTTCGAAGGCCTTCAGGTTGGTTTCCAGAAACTGCTTCCGCGTGGTTTCCCGTATGGCATCCCGGACGGCGTTTTCCGTCACCGGAAGCAGGCCGGTGGCGGCCAGCGCGCCCAGAAGGACCATGTTCACGGATAAAACGTTTCCGGCCCCGGTTGCCAGGGCGGTGGCGTCGATCTCGATGAGGCGGGCCGTTTTTGCCCGGATCCGGGAACGGATGGTCTCCATGTCCGGGTATGTCCCCCTGCCCGTGGCCGCGGTAAACGGCGGCAACGGCTTCGTGTTGGTGATAAGCACCGTTTTCTCGCTGCACTTCCGAAGGGCCCGCAGGGCTTCCAGGGGCTCGAAGGAAACGAGGATATCCGCCTCGCCATCCGATATGACGGTGCTTTCGGCAGCCCCGAACACCAGGGCCGACTCCACGACGCCGCCGCGCTGCGCCATGCCGTGAATTTCGCTCATCCGGACGGAAACCCCCGAGGCGCGTGCCGCCTCCCCCAGCACCTTCGACGCCAGCAGGTTGCCCTGTCCCCCCACCGCAACGATAATCAAACGTGTAACGTCCATATATATACTTTCCTCTTGCAAATCGTTAACGGCTTCGTAAAAAGTCCAATATCTGCGTTACGCGCAATTTCTCAGATTTTCACGTATGCCAAGTACTCTGCATTCTTAGAAATTGCGCAAGCCTTGATCTTGAACTTTTTGCAAAGCCGTCAGATCGCGACTTTTTACGAGTGTGCCAATCGTTACTTTTGCTTATTTTTTTCCTTAACGGGCACGATGGCCCCTTCCGGGCACACCTGGGCACAGACGGAACATCCCGTGCAAAGCGCCGCATCGATTTTCACCCGGTTATCCTCCAGGTAGAACGCCGGACAGGCCAGTTCATTGATGCAGGTGCGATGATTTTTGCAGCGCTCGCTCACGGCAAAGGGTCGGCCCGCAGCCTTTTTCGTGCCCTTTATCTGAAGCGCGCAATCCTGGCGCGCGATGACCACCGATACGCCCTTGTACCCGATCGCCTCCCGAAGCGCCGCCATGCATTTTTTCAGATTGTAGGGTTTTACAATGCTCACATGCTCCACGCCGATGCCCCGGACCACGGACTCGATGGATACCCGGTTGTAGCCCGCCATGCCATGGGCGTTCATATCCACGCCCGGATGGGGCTGATGGCCGGTCATGGCGGTCGTCCGGTTATCCAGGATAACAAGCGTCATGTCATGATTGTTGAACACCGCGTTGATCAGACCCGGAATGCCGGAGTGGAAAAAGGTCGAATCCCCGATGTATGAGATCACCTTCCGATTTGCGCACCGTGAAAAACCGCCCGCAGTGCCGGTGGACGAGCCCATGCAGATCAGAAAATCCCCCGCGGATAGCGGCGGTAGAAAACCCAAGGTGTAGCATCCTATATCCGTGGGCTTTACGACCTCCATACCTTCGGTCACCGTGTTGACCGCGAAGAAAACGGCCCGGTGGCCGCAGCCGGGACAGAGGTTGGGCGGCCGCTGGGGAAGCTCCGGGATATCGGAAAGATCCGGTTTGACAGGCGGGGTGTAGGAAAAGCCGAAATATACCGCGATTTTCTCCCGCACCAACTGCGGATCGAATTCGAACAGGCGGGAGAACAACTCCGGTCCTTTACCCTTGATCGGCAGGGTATAGCCCGCTTCCTGCGCAATGGACCGGACCGCCTCCTCCATGTAGGGTTCGCCCTCCTCCACGACCAGCACCTTGTCGCAGCCGGCCAAAAATTTGCCTATGAGCTCGGCGGGCATGGGATGGGAAAAGCCAATACGCAGTATCCGCACCCGTTCTTCCACACCCAGGTCCCGGACGGCATCCTTTGCATAGTTGAAGCTCACCCCGTTGGCGATGATGCCAAACGGACCGCCTCCGTCGATAAAATTGTATTCGGAGGAAGAAGCCATCGCCTCTGCCCGGGCAATCTTTTCAAGAAGCTTTACGTGGAGGCTCCTGGATACCGCCGGAACAGTGACCAGGTTGAACGGATCCCTTTCGAAGCCGCCCCCGACCTTAGGGGGAGCGATATTACCGAACACCACCCCGCCCGTGGAGTGGTTGATCCGGGTGGTGGTGCGGACGATCACCGGTATCTTCAGGGACTCGGAGAGTTCGAAGGCGTCCGCAACAATCCGCCGGGCCTCGTCGATGGTGGATGGCTCCAGGATGGGAAGGCCAGATAGCTTGCCATAATAACGGTTGTCCTGTTCATTCTGGCTGGAAAACATGTAGGGGTCGTCGGCTGAAACAATAACCAACCCCCCCTTAACGCCCACGTAGGCCAGCGTCATCAGGGCGTCCGCGGCCACGTTGACGCCCACGTGCTTCATGATGCACATCGTCCGGACGCCGCAGTTGGCCGCCGCGGCGCACACTTCCAGGGCCACTTTTTCATTGGTGGAGTATTCGAAATACAGATCGCTTTCCCGGGACATCTGAAACAGGTTAAGCGATATCTCCGATGAAGGCGTACCCGGATAGGTTGCGGCAAAAGCCACGCCCGCCTCGACGGCACCCCGTGCGATGGCCTCGTTGCCGAGCAGAAAAAACGTCTCTGACGGCTTGTCCTGTAGTAATTTGTGCATTTTCGGTCCTTTTCCCGCATTGAAAGAGTAAAATCAAATCGTATTTTTATGCCGCAACAGTACAAGCAATGCTTCTTATATCACCAACCAATTCCTGTAAAGGGTTTTCTTGCCCCGCCAATCCGGGAAATTCCGGATTTAGTAAAAAAAGCGGTTTACAATCATCCTGAAATCGTTTATATAATTATGCCTTTATATTTATTGAAACCGTTTCTGAACTATCAAAAACCGCTTCGGTTTGTGCAAAAAACCGTTTATCAGCGCATAAATCAGGCGAATCGTACATGTTGAACGGATCATGGATGAAACCACAACACTGGTGATCGCCACCCGCAACCCGGGCAAGACGGCCGAAATCAGGGAAATCCTGAAAGGCTATCCTGTTACGATCCGAAATCTTTC
>SLJY01000214.1 GCA_007134875.1 Desulfobacterales bacterium | reverse complement strand
TACCGCACCCGCAACAAAAACAAGCAAAGTTCCCGCCTGATTGTCAAAAGGCGCAAGAAAAAGTAAATTGACAAATTATTCCATAACATTTACAGTGCTTTGGTTTTACAGGAGCGATTATGCCGCGTTCGTTGAAAAAAGGGCCTTATATCGACCCCAAGCTGTTCCGGAAAATTACCGCCGCCCAGGAAGCCCGGTCTTCCAAGGTTATCAAGACATGGTCTAGACGTTCCACCATCGTACCCGAGATGGTCGGACTGACGCTTGCGGTATATAACGGGAAAAAATTCATCCCGGTATTTGTTTCCGAAAACATGGTCGGGCACAAGCTTGGCGAGTTTTCACCATCCCGGACTTTTTACGGGCATGCCGGCGATAAGAAATCGAAAATGAAGAAATAAACCATATTGAGGAATCGGATATGGATGTGAAGGCATCGGGAAGATACATGCGGATATCGGCGCAGAAAGTCCGCCGGATCGTCGGAGCCGTAAAGGGAAGACCCGTTGAAAACGGATTGAACACGCTGAAGTTCATGCCCCAGAAATCGGCCCGGATCCTGGAGAAGATTCTGCGTTCGGCGGTCGCCAACGCGGACAACAGGGGCAATGTCGATGTCGATTCGCTTGTGATCAAAAATATTATCGTCGATGAAGGCCCAACGGCAAAGCGGTTTCGCCCGCGGGCCAGGGGCAGATCGACACGGATTTTGAAGCGAACGAGTCATATTACCGTCATCGTCACCGAAGGCAACGCGTAGTCTAATATCAAGGAGGTAGGCGGCTTGGGTCAGAAAGTCAATCCAATAGGGATGCGGTTGGGCATCAATCGGACATGGAGTTCACGATGGTATGCCGGCAAGGATTATCCGGCAAATGTCTATGAAGACCATAAGGTTCGCAACTTTTTAAAGAAGAAGCTCTATCATGCCGGCATTTCGAAAATTGAGATCGAGCGGTCCTCCAGGCGAATCCGGCTCAAGATCCACGCATCGCGCCCCGGGATCATTATCGGGAAAAAAGGTTCTGAAATCGAGGCCTTGAAAAAAGAGCTGGAAAAAATTGTCTCCGCCGAACAGGTGATGGTTGATATCAACGAGGTGCGCAAACCCGAACTCGATGCCCAGCTGGTTGCCGAAAATGTCGCCAACCAGCTTGTTCGCCGTGTCGCATTCCGCCGTGCCATGAAGCGCTGCGTCTCCTCCGCGATGCGCTTTGGTGCCCACGGAATCAAGATTATATGCTCCGGTCGGCTTGCCGGTGCGGAAATGGCAAGGACCGAGTGGTACAAGGAAGGGCGGGTACCGCTGCACACACTCCGCGCGGATATCGACTACGGACTGGCCGAAGCCAGGACAACCTACGGAACGATCGGTGTCAAGGTCTACATATTCAAGGGCGAAATCCTTGACGACCGCATGGCTGGAACCGCTGCCGCGGGCGCCGATTCGAAGTAATGGACAGGAGTAAATCATGCTGAGTCCCAAGAAGGTAAAATACAGAAAAAAACAAAAAGGCCGGATGCGCGGAAAGGCCCAGCGGGGATCTACCCTGAATTTCGGGGATTACGGGCTCAAGGCTGTAGAGTGCGGAACCATTACGAACCGGCAGATCGAGGCGGCACGTATTGCTATGACCCGAAAAGTCAAGCGCGGGGGGAAGATGTGGATACGCGTTTTTCCGGACAAGCCTTTTACCAAGAAACCCGCGGAAGTCCGTATGGGTAAAGGGAAAGGCGCACCGGAAGGGTGGGTTGCCGTAATCCGGCCGGGCCGGATCCTCTATGAGATGGAAGGGGTTCCCAGGGAACTCGCTTTCGAGGCGCTGCGCCTTGCTGCCCACAAGCTTGCGGTTAAAACCAAGATCGTCGAAAGGAGCCAGATCGGATGAACGCAAAAGAATTAAAAGGTCTGAGCGCCCAGGAACTCGACAGCAAGCTCGCCGAGCTGGTTGAAACCCATTTCAACCTGCGCTTTCAGCACAAAACCGGACAGTTGGAAAGCACCGGCAGGCTCAAGCAGGTTAAGCGGGATATCGCCCGGGTGAAGACCATCCGGCGCGAAAAAGAACTAAACTCCAGGTAGGACCGAACGGACGGCTATGAAAACGACACGTGGCATGAAAAGGCGGCTTGTGGGGACGGTTTTGAGCGATAAGATGGACAAGACCGTAACGATCCAGGTGGAACGACTCGTACAGCATACTCAATTCCGCAAGTATATGCGGCGGCACGCGAAGTTCGCAGCCCATGATGAAAGAAACGAATGCGGCGTTGGGGATCGCGTAATGATTACCGAATCGAGGCCCCTGAGCAAGAATAAACGATGGCGGGTAAGCCGCATTCTTGAAAAAGCGGTTTCATGATATAAGGGATAGAAAAAATGATTCAATCGGAAACGAGATTATCTGTTGCGGATAATTCGGGTGCAAAAGAGGTTTACTGCATCAAGGTCCTGGGCGGCTCACGCAGACGGTATGCCCGTATCGGCGATATTATCGTGGTATCCGTCAAGGAGGCGATACCCAACTCAAAAGTGAAAAAGGGTGATGTTCTCAAAGCCGTCGTAGTTCGGACCAAAAAGGAAACCCGCAGGCCGGATGGCTCGTATATACGGTTTGATGACAATTCCGCCGTGCTGATCAATGCTCACCGGGAGCCCATCGGAACCCGTATTTTCGGCCCCGTGGCCAGGGAACTTCGCGCCGGCCGCTTTATGAAGATCATTTCATTGGCACCCGAAGTTTTATAATTATCGATCCAAGGTTGCAAAGGGATATGCGGATCATGCAAAAACAAGACAGCACGCGCATCAAAAAAGAAGACAAGGTCAAGATCATTGCAGGAAAAGACCGGGGTAAAATCGGCAAAGTGATCCGTGTCGATAAGAAAAAGAATCGGTTGCTGGTTGAAAAGGCCAATATGATCAAGCGGCATGTCAAGCCCAGCATGAAGAATCCCCAGGGCGGCATCATGGAGGCGGAAGGGCCGATCCACTGGTCCAATGTCATGATCATATGCAGCAATTGCGTAAAGCCCGCGCGGATCCGCGTGAAAACGCTCGACAGCGGCGAAAAGGCGCGCATCTGCTCCAAATGCAATGAAACTATGGATTCCAAGTAGGGGACAGTACCGGAGGGTAAGGAGTCATGTCGTTGAAAACGCACTATGAAAATGAGGTCGCACCGAAACTCAAAGAGACCTTCGGCTACGAAAATATCCACCAGATTCCGAAGGTGGATAAAATTGTCGTGAATATGGGGCTCGGCGAAGCGATCCAGAACATAAAGGTTCTTGATTCCGCCCAGGCGGAGATCAAGCGTATTACCGGACAGGCCCCGGTCGTAACGCGCGCGAAAAAATCGATCGCCGCCTTCAAGGTCCGTGAAGGGATGCCCATCGGATGCATGGTGACCCTTCGTCGCCGCCGCATGTGGGACTTTCTGGAAAAGGTTATTCATGTTGCGCTTCCGCGTGTACGCGATTTCCGCGGCATTTCCGGAAAAGCTTTCGACGGGTACGGCAACTATACACTGGGCATCAAGGAGCAGATCATATTCCCGGAAGTCGACTATGACAAGGTCGACGCCATCAAGGGGCTTAATATTACGATCGTCACCACGGCAAGAAACAACGCCGAAGGCAAGGAACTGCTGAAACTGCTCGGCATGCCGTTTCGCAACTGATTACTGCAACGCATCAGCGTGTATTGCAGCGACAAGGAGGATAGTTTGGCGAGAAAAGCGCTTCAGGTCAAGGCTATGAGAAAGCCAAAGTTTGGTGTCAGAAGGTACAACAGGTGCCCGCTGTGCGGCAGGGCCAGAGGATACCTTCGGCATTTCGGCATTTGCCGGATCTGCTTCCGGAATATGGCATCCGAGGGGCTTTTGCCGGGAGTCAAAAAGTCAAGCTGGTAAATCGGCGAGTTGTAGGTTTCGCTTACCCGTCCGCACTATGCCCGGCGGGTGAGTCCTTTCAGCGATTTGGAAGCTGGAATAAAGCCGAAAAAGCAGAAAACCAATCAATCCCATTTCGATGGATATAAATGGAGCAAGATCATGAGCATAACCGATCCATTGGCGGATATGTTGACCCGGATCCGGAATGCCGGCAGAGCCAGGCACAAAAGCGTGGATATTCCCGGTTCCAAACTCAAGGCGCAGCTTGCCGCCTTGATGAAAAACGAGGGGTTCATCAAGAATTACAAGTTCATAAAGGACAACAAGCAGGGTATTCTCAGAGTTTATCTGAAATACGATAAAAATGACAATCACGTCATATACGGAATTGAAAGAGCCAGCAAGCCGAGCCGGCGGGTCTATGTGGGCAGCAAGGAAATCAGGCCGGTATTGAATGGATTGGGTGTTGCCGTTTTATCCACATCCAGGGGATTGAAAACCGATAAGCAATCGAGAGCGGAAAATATCGGCGGCGAAGTCCTTTGCAATATCTGGTAGCAATCAAGGAGTTGATAACATGTCTCGCGTAGGGAAAAAACCGGTACCGATACCGGATAATACCAAGATATCATTTGCCGGAAGGGTCCTTACGGTGGAAGGTGCCAAGGGCACGCTGAGCCGGACGATTCATCCGGATGTTGATCTTAGTATCGAAGATGACCAGATCCTTTTGAGCATAAGGCGAAACGATAAGAAGACCAAGGCCCAGTGGGGGACGGCCCGGGCATTGGTCGCCAATATGGTTACCGGGGTGAGCCGGGGTTTTGAAAGAGTACTCGAAATCAACGGCATCGGCTACCGGGCGGAAGTCAAGGGAAACACGGTCGATCTGAACCTTGGTTTTTCCCATCCGATCCAGTTTGCGCTGCCGGAAGGGGTGTTTGCCCAGGTGGAAAGAAACACCCTCAAGCTTTCGGGCATTGACAAGGAAAAAGTCGGATTTGCCGCTGCATCCATCCGGAAGTTCCGTCCGCCCGAGCCGTACAAGGGCAAAGGCGTCAAGTTTGCCGAGGAAACCATCATCCGGAAAGCCGGAAAGACTGGTAAATAGTTTTGCACTGCAACTGCCGGGCTTTAACGCCCCTGTTATGCCACTTCGGCAAGCGCTTTTCCAGAGCGGCCCGAAGGATGGCCACCCGAAGGATGGTCAATTGATAAAGCGTGACGCCTGTCGGCAGAGCAATACCGGTCAGGCAGGACACAGTTTACAGATACCATAACGACAACGATCAGGATCTTGAATCATGGGAGCCATGGACACGAAAAAAGCCATGCGGCTGAAACGGAAAAAACGGATCAGAACGAAGATTTCAGGCACACCGGATCGCCCGCGCCTTACGGTTTTTCGCAGCGCGAAACACATATATGCGCAGCTTATCGACGATATCCGGGGACAAACCCTGATATCCGCCTCCACCCAGGAAAAGCCGGTCCGCGATGCGCAAAAACCGGAAAGCAAGGTACAGGCGGCGCAGGAAATCGGCAAGCTGGTCGCGAAGCGGGCGATGGACAAGGGAATTCAAGCGGTGGTGTTTGATCGCAATGGATACAAATACCACGGCCGGGTAAAAGCCCTGTCCGACAGTGCGCGTGAAACCGGGCTGGATTTTTAAATTAATTAAGGAGGCGATCTTTTGTATAAAAAAGACACAGACGAAAACCTGTTTATCGACAAGGTCGTTCATATCAGCCGGGTTGCAAAGGTCGTGAAAGGCGGTCGCAGGTTCTCCTTTAGCGCCATGGT
>SLJY01000226.1 GCA_007134875.1 Desulfobacterales bacterium | reverse complement strand
TGGGCTCGAACATGGAAACCCCTTCCGGGTTGATATTGCCGCCCGCGGCAATCCCCATGCCGCCCTGGATCATGGCGCCGAGATCGGTAATGATATCCCCGAACATGTTGTCGGTCACGATGACATCAAACCATTCCGGGTTCTTGACCATCCACATGCAGATGGCGTCCACATGGGCGTAATCGGTCTCAATATCCGGGTATTCCTTTGCCACCTCGTAGAAGGCACGCTCCCAGAGGTCAAAGGCATAGGTGAGAACATTGGTCTTGCCGCAAAGTGTGATTTTTTTCTTGTTATCGCGGTAGCGGCAGTATTCGAAGGCATACCGGATGCATCGCTCCACGCCCTTGCGGGTGTTGATCGAGTCCTGAACGGCCACTTCGTCGGGCGTTCCCCGCTTGAGCACGCCGCCGGCGCCCGCATAAAGGCCTTCACTGTTTTCACGGACAACAACGAAATTGATGTCCTCAGGCCCCTTGCCCGCGATGGGGGTTGTGACGCCTTCGTAGAGCTTGACCGGGCGCAGGTTGATGTACTGGTCCAGGTCGAACCGGAGGCGAAGAAGCAAGCCCTTTTCAAGGATTCCCGGCTTGACGTCGGGATGGCCGATGGCTCCCAGAAAAATGCTGTCCATCTTCTTCAGTTCGTCCACCACATGATCGGGAAGAATTTCCCCGGTTTTCATGTAGTGTTCCCCGCCCATGTCATACCAGGTGTAATTGAGCCCGAAGCCTTCCACGGCGGAAACCGCATCCAGTACCTTGATTCCTTCGGCCACCACTTCCGGTCCGGTCCCGTCGCCGGGCATTACCGCGATATTATACGTTTTTCCCATAGATTCGCCCTCGCTCCTTATCGCTTATATCTAAAATGTTCGTTTTGACGGCTTTGAAAAATGCCGCGGGATATTGATGGTCGGTTAAGTAATGCACTCGTAAAAGCCTCGCACCAGCCGGGTTCAGAAGAAGGCAGCGTACTTGGCGTACGTAAAATTCTGAGAAATCGCCCGTAGCGCAGATATTGAACCTGTTAAGAAGCTGTCAGGCTTAAAACCTTTAAGCCCACAGATCACACAGATTAACACCGATCAGGCAGGCTCCTATCGGAAGCCGTCATACTTCGGCTTCCGGATCCGGCGCACTGCCTTTCCGCGCCGGCAGACGGCCGATAACGGAATAACCGGCCTTCACCTTCTCCCCGACTTTGGCTGTTAGTTGGGTGTCTTCCGGTAGGTATAGATCCACGCGGGAACCGAAACAGATCAAGCCGATTCGCTGCCCGGCGGAAACCGTCTCCCCCTGGTTAACCCAGGTGATTATGCGCCGGGCGATGAGCCCGGCAATCTGAACCACCGCGATCCGGCGCCCTCCGGATATATCCAGCAGGGTTGCACTTCGTTCGTTTTTCTCCGAAGCCGCATCCTTCCCGGCGTTTAAAAATTTTCCGGGATAATGACGGATGCCAACCACTTCACCGGCAAACGGAGACCGGTTGACATGAACGTTGAACACCGACATGAATATGCCCACTTTGATGCACGGCCCGTCCACGTACGGATTGGCTTCAACCCTTGCGGCGGCAACCACCCGACCATCCGCGGCAGCAACCAGAACAGCCGGGTCAACCGGTACGACCCGATCGGGATCCCTGAAAAACAGGCAGATGCAGACCGTGACGATCAGTCCGGCAATGGCCGGGATGCTCATGCCGAGTAAGGCAAAGACGGCCGTTGAAAAGGCGGCCGCGTAAATAAAGGGATAGCCCGGGGCTGCAACAGGAAAGGCCGTCCGGCTCGGCGGATCGGCCCATGTGTACTGGTCCATATCAGAATACACCTTATTTGACGGCTTTGTAAAAAGTCCAATATCTGCGTTACGCGCGATTTCTCAGAATTTCACGTACCTCAAGCACGCTGCATTCTTCAAAATCGCGCAAGCCTTGATCTTGAACTTTTTACAAAGCCGTCCGAGTTTTATTTATAAACCCTTGACGGCCTCTGCGTTACGCGCGATTTCTCAGAATTTCACGTACCTTAAGTACGCTGCATTCTTCGAAATCGCGCAAGCCCCGATCTTGACCCGTTTTCAAAGCCGTCCGAGTGTTATTTGTAAGCCCTTTACGGCCTCTGCCCCCGCGCGCAACCCACGAGAATTTCAAGTAGGTTATGCATGCCGCGCTGTTCAGTGAAAATATTTTAATCGGGTGATTATAATAAAATGACCAGTAGGTGTCAACAAATTGTGTAATTCATCAACAGGGCGAAGCGGCGGTTGCAGCTTTTTTTTCTGCATCCGAGCGGCGGATATAATATGGAACTAGCGCATGGGGCGTGATTCCGCCGGCTTCACGATACCGGTCAAAGGCCATTCGGGCAAGCGTGGATGCCCGGATCAGGCTGCATTCCGGCGGGGCCAGGACGGCATTGTCGCCGAACGCCCGGGCAATCAGATCCGCGTAAAGGGTCGTGCCTGAACCCAGGAAATAAATGCGGGCTCCCGCGCCGAAACCGAAACGACCGATTTCGGACAGAAAATCCGCGGGCCTGGCTGCAACAGGCGACACAAGGGTTTCGATCCCGTCTCTTCGGTGCCGGTACAAAGCCGTATAGACCTCTTTTTTACGGGCATCGATAAAAGGACAAATCGGCATATCGACGCCCGGGCATTGATTGGCCAGAACATCCAGGGTCGATACGGGAACCACGGGTCGGCCGGCGGCAAAGGCCAGCCCTTTGACCGTGGAAATACCGATGCGGAGCCCGGTGAAACTCCCCGGCCCCGCCGTGACGGCAAATGCATCGATATCAACCGCCTTGATTCCGGTATCGGCGAAAACCGCATCGATCATGCCGGACAGGCGGACAGCATGGGTCTTGCCATGATCGGCCGTGTATTCGTATTTCAGCAAACCGTCTTCCGCCAGGGCCACGCCGCACGCCTGCGAGGACGTGTCGACAGCCAGTATCCTCATGATGCGCTCTGGCGTGATGTTTTGCCGGTGGTGGGCTTCCCGGTTGTCTTACCGGCGGTTTTCCCTGTTGTTTTCCCCGTGGTTTTTTTGCGGGCGGGCGCCGGCTTCACGGGTTTCAACACCCCTTTGCCCATGGTGATCTCCAGCACCTCGTCGAGCCTAGATACCGGTGTAAAGCGGATCTTTCGCTTGACATTTTTGGGGACCTCGGCAAGATCCGGCTTGTTTTTCGCCGGTATAATAATATTGTTAATGCCGAAGCGAAGCGCACCGATGGCCTTTTCCCGCAACCCGCCGATGGGCAGCACGCGCCCCCTGAGAGAAATTTCGCCGGTCATGGCAATGGATTTGTCAACCGGCCTGTTGGTAAGGGCGGAGATCAGGGCGGTCGCCATGGCGACGCCGGCGGACGGCCCGTCCTTTGGGATGGCGCCGGCCGGCACATGGATATGAATATCCGTGCTGTCGAAGACATTTTTCCGGACACCCAGTTCCTTCCGGTGCGCCCGGGCCCAGCTCAGCGCCGCACGGGCCGACTCCTGCATGATCTCGCCGATCTGGCCGGTAATGATCAGCTCCCCCTTCCCGTCAAGAAGCGATACTTCCACGTACAAGACCTCTCCGCCGACCTGGGTCCATGCAAGGCCGGTGGCAAGCCCCACCTGGCTTTCATCCTGGTCGAGCTCCGGAATATAGCGGGGCGGCCCGAGATAGGTGTGCAGATTGCCGCGCGTGATACGAAACGGCCCCTTCTTGCCTTCCGCGATCTTCCGCGCGGTTTTTCGGCAGAGCGCGGCGATTTCCCGCTCCAGGTTGCGAAGCCCCGCCTCGGAGGTGTATTCGGTAATGATCCGCTCCACGGCGGTGCGGCTGAACGAAATATCGGATGCGGAAAGGCCGTTTTCTTCCATCTGCCTGGGAACAAGGTATTTTTCGGCGATGGTTAATTTTTCCTCCTCCGTGTATCCCGGAAGCTGGATCACCTCCATGCGGTCTAGCAGGGCCGAAGGAATGGTATCGGTCATGTTGGCCGTCAGGATAAACAGCACCTTGGACAAATCAAAGGTAAGGTTCAGAAAATGATCGGAAAACCCGGTATTCTGCTCCGGGTCCAGTGCCTCGAGGAGCGCCGAGGACGGATCCCCCCGGAAGTCCGAGCCGATCTTGTCAATTTCGTCCATCATGAACACGGGATTGTTGCTTTCGCATTGCTTGAGCCCCTGGATGATGCGACCGGGCATGGCGCCGATGTAGGTTCGCCGGTGTCCCCGGATTTCCGCCTCGTCCCGGATGCCGCCCAGCGACATGCGGAAGAATTTCCGGTTCATGGCATCGGCGATCGCCTGGCCAAGGGAGGTCTTTCCCACGCCGGGCGGTCCGACGAAGCACAGGATCTGCCCCTTCTTTTTGGGATTGAGCTTGCGGACGCTCAGGTATTCCAGTATCCGCTCCTTGATCTTTTCCAGGCCGTAATGCTTTTCGTCCAGCACGGTTTTGGCCTTTGGAATATCGATGACGTCATTTGTGGATCGGCTCCACGGAAGATCGACGAGCCAGTCAAGGTACGAACGGACAATGGTCGCCTCGGAGGAATCCGGATGCATCTGCTCCAGGCGCTTAAGCTGTTTTTCGGCTTCTTTTGCGGCATGGCGGGGCATCTTCGCCTTTTTCATCCGCTTCATGTAGTCTTCGATCTCAGCGCTCCGGTCGTCGTGCTCGCCAAGTTCCTTGTGAATGGCGCGAACCTGCTCCCGTAGAAAATAATCCCGCTGGTTTTTGGATATTTCGTCGCGAACCGAAGACTGAATCTTGGCCTGAACCGAGGAAAGCTCCACTTCCCGGGTGAGATAGGAATTTACCGCCCGGAGACGCTCGATGGGGTCGTCGATCTCCAGAAGCCCCTGGGCCTCTTCCAGCTTGAGCTTCAGATTGGAGGAAACCAGGTCCGCCAGCTTGCCGGGGTTTTCGATCTCCTCCAGAAGCATGCCGATCTCGCCGGAATACTCGCCCCGCAGGTTCAATATTTTTTCGCAGTTTTCCCTTACATTTCGCATCAATGCCTGGGTTTCAACGTCGATTTCAATATCATAGGCGTCCGAGATAATTTCGATCGAAACATGATATACGGATTTTTTCGTCGAAAACCGGCGTATGCGCGCTTTTTCAAGGCCATGGACGAGCACCTTGAAATGGCCGTCCGGCAGCTTGAGCATGCGAAGTATACGGCACGCGGTTCCCACCCGGTATATATCGGACGGCTTGGGCTCCTCGACCATGGGGTCCTTCTGGGTGGCCAGAAAAACGATCTGGTCGCCTTTCATGGCCTCTTCGATGGCGCGTAGCGACTTCTCCCGCCCGATATACAGCGGCAGAACCATATCCGCGTAGACCACCACGTCCCGGACCGGCAGAAGAGGCAGTTTTTCCGGGATTTCGATGGATTTTATGTCTTCATCGTCAATCAGTCGGATCAGATCGTCTTTATCGCTTTCAGCCATTGTTACTCCCGACATGAACTTACTAGTCAATTATTTCAAACCTTTATGTATTGAATGCCTTAACGGAATCCGTCTTTTCGCCAATCTCCGCGTTCAGCCGCAAAATAACCCTTCAGCAGGACCGGCTCCCTGCCGGCGCCGAAAAAATATATTTCTTATAAACCCGATGTATGCTAAACACAATAAAATTCGAGGGCACCATTTACTGATACTCTCGTAAAAATCCGCGATCCGACGGCCTTCAAACTGTATTTCTTTTACGAACCCGTCATTTGATAATGCTACCATAAGCACTGATAAATCCATGTCAAACCCCCTGGAAATCACCGCAGGCTTTTTTTTCGGACTGATCGTCGGAAGTTTTCTCAATGTCTGCATCGGCCGCCTGCCGGAAAACCTGTCGATCGTCAAACCCGCATCCCGCTGCCCCCGTTGCGAAACCCCGATTTCCTTCTATGACAATATCCCCGTCTTAAGCTACCTGTGGCTGAAAGGAATGTGCCGGAACTGCCGGGAGCCCATCGGAATACGCTATCCGGCGGTGGAACTGCTCACCGGACTTTTTGCCGCCCTGTGCGTTTTCCGCTTCGGAATCTCCGGGGCCGGGGCGGTCTATTTCATTTTTACGGCATCGCTGATCGTGATAACCTTTATCGACATCGACCACCGCATCATACCCGATGTCATCTCCCTTCCGGGCATCCCGCTGTTTTTTGCAGGCTCGTTTTTACTGCCGGCCCTAACCCCCCTGGAATCCCTGGCCGGGGTCCTTGTCGGGGGCGGAAGCCTCTTTCTGGTTGCATGGGGCTATTACCTCCTGACCGGAAACGAAGGCATGGGCGGAGGGGATATCAAGCTGCTGGCCATGATCGGCGCGGTGGTTGGGTGGCAGGGCGTTATACTGACCATCTTCGCCGCCTCCGTAACCGGTACCGTTATCGGCGGGGCCATGATGATCGCAGAGGACAAAACCATGAAGCTGGCCGTACCCTTCGGCCCGTTTCTGGCCCTTGGCGCATTGATTCACGTGTTTTACGGCCAGGAGCTGATTTCATGGTACCTTTACGGCATCCGCCCTTTTTGAATATCCGAAGGCTTTGCAATCAACCCGATATCCGTGCCCGCCGCAACCCCGGAAAAACCTGGTATTCCCTAACAACCCTTTATTATTTGCTATTTTTCCATAACACGCTCTGACGTTTTTAGTAATTCACCGGATCGCCCCCTGTTCCGTGTCCGTCAAAATTAGTCCGAAAGGTCGTTCATCCCGATCTAAATCGGCAAAAACCGCAAAAACGCTCTTGACACCGCGTTTTCAGAGACGTATGAATATATATCGATGGTCCGACAAACAATAAATGTTTTATCGTAACATTGACTGATGTCTTAACAGCCCCGCTAACAAACATCCGATAATATTTTATCCCGGTTCAGTCGATTTTCTACTTCCCGTACTGCAACCGCCTGACAAACCGTTTCAAACGTCCGCAACCCCCGCACAAACGAACAACAACCCAAATGAAAGGAGTAGTCAAGTGAACAAGGCAGATTTAATCAATGAAGTGGCAAAAGTCGTCAGCACCAAGAAGGAAGCCCAGGCAGCAGTGGACTGTATGGTACAGTCGATCACCGACGCCCTGTCCAAGGGCGACAGCGTGACCCTGGTCGGATTCGGCACCTTCAAACCGGTCAAAAGAGAAGCGCGGACCGGCAGAAACCCCCAAACGGGCACCCCCATCAATATCAAGGAGCGCAAGGTTCCGAAATTCACCCCCGGCAAAGCCCTCAAGGAGGCATTGAACTAGCGGTCCCCGCCCGGCCAAGGCCCAAGACGGCTCCTTTTGCCCGAAAATCTTCAATAAAAAATCCGGTACCCGGCCATGAGGCCGGCTCCGGATTTTTTTTATCGTCATTTCTTGACGGCTTCGTAAAAAGTCCAATATCTGCGTTACGCGGTTACGCGCGATTTCCGAAGAAATTCACGTACGCTAAGTCGCTCAATTCTTTGAAAATCGCGCAAGCCTTGATCTTGGCCTTTTTACAAAGTCGTCTGGTTGCGACTTTTTACGAGATTATCATTTCTTAAAAAGCCAACGATCAGTCCGTGCTGCAACTCGATCCGCAGCCGCAGGCACCGCCGCCGCTGCCAAAATCGATGTTCGAACTGATGGAAAACCCCATCCCCTTATGATCGATGATAATCGGCTGAGCCTTTTCGAGAAAATCGTTATCCGCGATAAACTCAAATCCCTTTACATCGAATACCGTATCATTTTCTTTCGGTTCATCCAGAACCATTGCCAGTGACGGCCCGCCTCATCCACCGGGATTCAGCAGAATCCGGATGGGTCTGGCCGTTTTGCCGTTGAAAAAATCGGCAATTTCCTGGTATGCCGCATCGGTAACCTTAAGCATGATCTCCTCCCTACAAAAATATTATAAAAATGCTGCGTTTTTATACAGGCAAACCAAACTATCCACGAAATGATCCGTTGTCAATATCAAAAGCGAAAACACATGCCGCTCGGCTGCCGGGGGGTACGGCAATTCTTGACGTTAAGCGGGCAATCTGGTATGGCGGCTTAGCCGGAAAAAAACCGGGGAAAAACCGGATAATTGCATCCAACCAAACAAAAAACGCAACGCATAATGAAAGGAACTGGATTTCATGGAAAGAACATTGTCCATCATCAAACCCGACGGTGTCGGCAAAGGCCTTATCGGGGAGGTTGTAAGCCGCTTCGAAAAAAACAACATCCGCATCATTGCAATGAAAATGCTCTGGATGACCAAAAAGCAGGCCCAGGGTTTTTACGCGGTCCATTCCGAGCGTCCCTTTTTCGGCAGCCTTACCGACTTCATGTCATCCGGTCCGATCGTGGTCATGGTGCTGGAAGGCGAGGATGTCATTTCGAAAAACCGCAAGCTCATGGGCGCGACCAACTTCGAGGAAGCCGAAGAAGGCACCATACGGCGGGACTTTGCAACCGATATCGAAAAAAACATCGTCCACGGATCCGACGCGCCGGAAACCGCGGCCTTTGAAATCGCGTACTTCTTCAATTCATTCGAGATTATCGTCGGCTAAATTGAACACCTTCAGGGCAAAGCCCCGCTTCCATCCCGGCATGCCGGGGTGGAAGCCGCCCGGGCATCAGGACTCTTTCCCCTTTAAAACGGACAGAAAAGCGTTCTGCGGAATTTCCACATTTCCGGCCATTTTCATGCGCTTTTTACCCTTCTTCTGCTTTTCCAGGAGCTTCCGTTTCCGCGAGATATCGCCGCCGTAGCACTTGGCCGTGACATCCTTGCGGTACGGATTGATGGTCTCCCTTGCGATCACCTTCGCACCGATGGCTCCCTGGATCGCTACCTTGAACATATGCCGCGGGATTTCATCCCTGAGCTTTTCGCATGCCACCCGGGCGCGGTACACGGCGTTGTCCCGATGGACAAGCTGGGAAAGCGCGTCGACCTTTTCGCCGTTGATGAGGATATCTACCTTGACGATATCCGTCTCCCGGTAGTCGATGATATCGTAGTCGAAGGATCCGTATCCCTGGGTCACCGTCTTGAGCCGGTCGTAAAAATCATAGACCACCTCGGCCAGGGGCAGCTCGAAAATCATCTCCATCCGGCTCGAGGAAAAATACTGGTAATTCTTGTTGAGTCCCCGGCGCTCCAGGCAGAGGCTCATCACCGCACCCATGTATTTGTCCGGGACCATGATCGACGCCCGGATATAAGGTTCCCGGGTGACGGCAACGGTTGCCGGATCCGGGAAAAGCGAGGGGTTTTCAATCATCATGGTCGACCCGTCCGACAGCTCGATTTCGTAGCGGACCGAGGGCGCCGTGATAATCAGCGACAGATCGTATTCCCGCTCCAGGCGCTCCTGGACCACCTCCAGGTGAAGCAGTCCCAGAAACCCGCACCGGAAGCCGAATCCCAGCGCCGTGGAGGAGTCTTTTTCATATACCAGGGAGGCATCATTGAGTTTGAGCTTTTCCAGGGCCGTGGTCAATTCCGGGTAATCATCGGTGGAAACCGGATACATGGATGAAAAAACCACCGGCTTGGGGTCCTTGAACCCCGGCATGGGCGCCTCGCAGGGGCGGTCCCTGTGGGTAATGGTATCCCCGGAGCGGGTATCCCCCACGGTCTTGATGCCTGCGATCAGGTACCCCACACGGCCTGCGGCGACCTCCTTCTGGACCACCCGCTTGATCTGGAATATGCCCGTCTCCTCCACCGTGTACGTGGCATTGTTGGACATGAACCGGATCTTGTCTCTGGGACGGAATTTCCCGTCAAAGACCCTGAAATGAACGACGGTCCCCCGGAAAGGATCGTAGTGGGAATCGAAAATAAGGGCCCGGGCCGGGCCGTCGGGGTCGCCTTGGGGCGGCGGCAGGCGATGAACGATCGCTTCAAGGATCTCCTCGACGCCGATGTTGTTCTTGGCGGACGCCAGAATGGCCGTATCCGGATCCAGCCCCAGGTCCTCCGCGATCTGCAGCTTGACCATCTCCACGTTGGCGGACGGGAGATCGATCTTGTTGATGACCGGTATGATCTCCAGGTTGTTTTCCAGGGCAAGATACAGGTTGGCGAGCGTCTGGGCCTCGACCCCCTGGCTGGCATCTATTAGCAACAAGGCCCCCTCGCAGGAGGCCAGGGCACGGGAAACTTCGTAGCTGAAATCGACATGGCCGGGCGTATCGATGAGATTGAGCCAGTAAAGGTTGCCGTCCTTCGCCGTGTACGGCAGGCAGATGGTCTGGCTTTTGATGGTAATCCCCCGCTCCCGCTCGATATCCATGTTATCCAGCATCTGATCCTGAAAATCCCGTTCCGAGACGATATCCGTAGACTGGATGAGGCGGTCAGACAAGGTTGACTTGCCATGGTCAATATGGGCGATTATGCTGAAATTACGAATATTTTTCATGATTTTAGCGGAACTGTCCGGCAATATGTAATCCTTTTTACAGGGCCGTCGGGTCGCGGCTTTTTTAAGTGCATCAAAACGGAAAATCGTTTAATACAGTAAAAGTAATTGAAAAGTGGTTTCAAAAAGAGCAAAATAATTTGAAAATCGCTCAGCTTAGGTACCAGCAAAAACCGGATCTGTCAAGAAATCCGTTTTCCACAACAACCCTTTGCCGAATAAGGTTTCATGAATCCACAGATTTTGATTGTAGACGATGATGACTCCATACGGGATTCCATCAGTGAATATCTGAGCCTCTCCGGCTACGATACGGATACGGCGGTCAACGCCGGGGACGCCTTGGAACGCCTTGCCGCCAGGCAGTTCGACGTCGTTATCACCGATATCATCATGAACGGCATGGACGGGCTCCAGCTCACGGAGCACATCAAGGCGCATTACGACATCTCGGTGATCATCATCACGGGCTACATCCGGGACTATACCTATGAAACGGCCATCAAAAAGGGGGCTGACGACTTCGTGTTCAAACCGTTCCGCCTGGAAGAGCTGCTGCTTCGCCTGAAGCGTGTGCTGCGGGAGCGGCGCATCGCCCGGGAGCGAAACGAGATCCTGGAAGAGTTCAAAATCCTGTCCATTACGGATCACCTGACCCAGCTCTACAACTCCCGGCACTTCCATTATCAGCTTCAAAGCGAAATCACCCGCCACAATCGGTACCAACGGCCCCTGTCTTTGTTGATGCTCGACATCGATCACTTCAAGCGGTTCAACGATATTTACGGCCACATGGAGGGGGACCGGATTCTATCCTCTATCGGCAAAGCCATCAGCGCGGTCCTTAGAACACCGGACACGGCGTATCGCTACGGCGGCGAGGAATTTACCGTGATCCTTCCGGAAACCGACATCGAATCAGCCATGAAAGCGGCCTCCCGGATCAAGACGGTAGTGGAAAGTGATGTTCTCAGGCATAACGAGTTTGACGTGCCAATTACCCTGAGCATCGGCGTTACGGAATACAGCTTCGGAGAGAGCACCACCGAATTCATGAAGCGGGCGGACAAGGCGATGTATATATCCAAGAGGCAAGGCCGAAACTGCATCTCCAAAATCTGAAGGCTTTGAAAAAGGTCCAATATCAGCGTTACGCGCGATTCCTCAGAATTTCACGTACGATGAGTACGCTGTATTCTTCGCAATCGCGCAAGCCTTGATCTTGGACCTTTTTCAAAGCCTTCAGACCGAGACTTTTACGAGTGCATCAATATCCGCGGCTGCGCGCGATTCCTCAGAATTTCACGTACGATGAGTACGCTGTATTCTTCGCAATCGCGCAAGCCTTGATCTTGGACCTTTTCCAAAGCCGTTATCGCGGCTGCTCGATCCTGACCTCCAGGTAGAGATCTCCGGGTTCTTCGTGCATACCTTTTCTGCCGAGACCCCGAAGCCGCAGAAGATTGCCGTCCTGCACCCCCGGCGGCACTTTCACCCGGTACACCCGCTTCTGAAATCCCGCCGGAATATTGACCGTCTTGGTGGTTCCGGCCGCCGCTTCGTAGGGCGTAACCCGGATTACCGCCTTCAGGTCCGCCCCGCTATCCTCCTGCGACGGTCGGATCACCTGGAAGTGCTGGCCCTTTTTCCGCTCGATGCCATCCCACCGCTTTTTTCCGGGATCCTTCGGATCCGTATAATATCGACCGGCCAGCTTGATCCCCGCGACGCCGAACACAAACCCGCCGATATGCGCCCACCACGCAATACCGGGACCGTCCATTCCGACCGTGCCCGCGGCGTTGAACACCTGGATCATGAACCAGATCCCCAGAAAGATATACGCCGGTATTTCGATGAAAAACGGAATGAAAAGGATGGGGATCAGCGTGAGGATGCGGGAATTCGGATACAAAATAAAATAGGCGCCCATTACCGCCGCCACCGCACCGGATGCCCCAATGACCGGCGTCGACGATTCCAGGTTGAGCATCATGTGGGCAAGGCCGGAAAACAGGCCGCCGGCCATATAGAAGAGCAGAAAATAAAACGACCCGAGAAAGTCCTCGACATTGTCCCCGAATATATAAAGTATCCACATGTTGCCCAGGATATGGATAAACCCGCCGTGCAGGAACATGAACGACACGAATGCGAACATCTGCTGACCGAATGTGAAATGGCGTGCAACCGCCTCCACGGTATAGCGTGCCGGAACCAGGCCGTACGTGTAAACGAAATCCTGGAACCCCGGCCCCATGGACATCTGAAGGATGAACACGAAAACATTGATGCAGATCAGCCCGATCGTGACAACCGGATAATGCCTGGATTGTACGGTGTCCCGCAAGGGGATCATAAAAGACTCCGCAATTGAAATGAGCCGGGGGCCAGAGAAGGCTGTCCGGAAAACGCGGTGCTGCTTAGTCGCCCCAACGAAAAAGACGGTTTTCGTTCAGGCACTACTCCGGTAAACGGTCTATATCCATGCTCAGATCAACGAACCGGGCGGCATGGGTCAACGCGCCCGAGGAGATGATATCGACGCCGGTGGCGGCAAGGTATTCGATGCGATCCCGGTCCACGCGCCCAGAGACCTCCACCAGGGCCTTCGACCCGACACGGGACACCGCCTTCGGAATATCGTCGTCCGCCATGTTATCAAGCATGATGGTGTCTGCTCCGGCAGCAAGCGCCTCGTCCACTTCGGCCATACAGGTTGTTTCCACCTCGATCCGGACAAGATGGGATATTCTGCCCCGAATCCGGGATACCGCTTCGGTAATCGATCCGGCTGCCGCGATGTGGTTGTCCTTGATCAGCACCCCGTCATAAAGACCCATCCGGTGATTGAACGCCCCGCCCGCGCGAACGGCGTATTTTTCCAGCACGCGCCATCCCGGAACGGTTTTTCGGGTATCCACCAGGCGGACGGCGGCTCCGGAAAGGCTGTCGACATAGTGCCTGACATGGGTTGCAATACCGGATATTCTCTGCAGAAAGTTAAGCGCAGTTCGCTCTCCCGTCAACAGGGCCTCCATGTTGCCTTCCACGCAAAGAACCGTGGTGCCGGCCTCCACCCATTGACCGTCCGAAAAAAAAACCTCTGCGGTCACGCTTGGATCGATTCTGGAAAATACCCGCAAAACGAGTTCCGTACCCGCAAGAACGAGATCTTCTTTCGCAATGATCCGTCCCCTGCCGGAAAGGCCTGAGATATCAAGATACGACGACGTGATATCGCCGTGTCCCACATCTTCTTCCAGCGCCAGTTCAACAAGACGATCCACCCCCCGGGTATAAGGGAGGCGGATCGTGCCGGGTTGCTTCATAACCCCACCTTTTTAAATCCGAGCCTGAAGTGATCGCAAAAAACAACCCGTTTCCGACGCCATCAGGCACCGCCGGATGCAGCGATGGATTGTATGGTTTTGCGGTTGTTTTCCAGCTTTTCTCTTTTTTCGCTGCTTTCGGTATACTGCATCCGGACTTTTTCCACGACGTCCTCAGGGGCCTTGGAAACGAAGCTTTCGTTTTCAAGTTTTCTGACCAAAGTCGTGATTTCCTTGTCCAGCTTGGCAATTTCCTTGTCCAGCCGCTCGGCCTCCCGGGCCACGTCGATAACACCCTCGAGCAGCACCGATACCGAAACATCCTGGACGATGGCGGTGGCCGCAGCCTTTGGCGAATCTCCGCCGTCTTTGATTTCAAGATTTTCAAGCCGGGCCAGATAACGGACAAGCTGTGCCTGCCGATCAACCATATCCCGGGTTTCCGGATTTTCAGCCAGCACCATTGCCGACAGCGACACCGAAGGGGATATGTTCATCTCGCCACGGATGTTTCGTACCGCCGTGATGATACCCATGACCTGCTCCATGGCGGCTTCAGCGGCGGGCTCACGCTCGGGTGCGGGCAGCTCCGGATCGCGGCCCGGAAAACGCGCTTTCATGATGGAATCCGTTGTACCGGGCATCTTCTGCCAGATCTCCTCGCTAACAAAAGGAACAAAGGGATGGAGTAAAATGAGCGTGTCGCGCAGCACCCGCCACAGGGTGGCCGCAGCCTTCCTACCTGTTTCGGCGTCGTCGTTTCCGTAAAGGGCGGGCTTGGCTGCTTCCAGGTACCAGTCGCACAACTCATGCCAGACAAACTGGTAAAGGGATCCCGCGGCCTCGTTGAACCGATAGTCGTCAAGCGCCCCGGCCACGGTATCCGCCGTGTGGCGCAGCCGGGACAGAATCCACCGATCCGGGAGCGAGCCGCCCGCGATATGTCCGGCACCCCTTTCGGCGGCGTCCGCGTCGATATGCATTAAGGCAAACCGAGCGGAATTCCAGATTTTGTTGATAAAGTGACGATAGCCTTCGATCCGTTTTTCAGAAAGCTTGATATCGCGGCCCTGGGCAGCAAAGGCGGCCAGGGTGAAGCGAAGGGCGTCGGTGCCGTAATTTTCGATCACGCTGATGGGATCGATGACGTTTCCGGTGGATTTGCTCATCTTCCGCCCGTCCTCGTCGCGAACCAGTGCATGGATATAGACGTGATGAAACGGGACGTCCTTCATAAAATGAATGCCCATCATCATCATCCGGGCCACCCAGAAAAAGAGGATGTCAAAGGCGGTCACCAAAACCGAGGTCGGATAAAAGGTATCCAGAAGTCGGGTTTTGTCCGGCCACCCCATGGTGGAAAAAGGCCACAGGGCGGAGCTGAACCATGTATCGAGCACATCCTCGTCGCGGATGAGATTTTGGCTGCCGCACCCGGTGCACGCATCCGGATCGGTCTCGGAGACGATAATCTCCTGGCAATCCGCGCATGTCCAGGCCGGTATCTGGTGCCCCCACCATATCTGGCGGGATATGCACCAGTCGCGGACGTTTTCGAGCCAGACGAAATAATCGTTTTTCCATTTTTCGGGAATGATGCGTGTTTTATTCTTCCGGACCGCTGCTATGGCTTTTTCAGCAAGCGGCCGCGTGGCCACGAACCACTGGGGAGACAAGTTGGGCTCAACCACCGTCTGGCAGCGATAGCAATGACCGATTCCGTGGGCATGATCCTCGATCTTTACAAGAAGCCCTTCTTTTTCGAGGGCCGCCACGATCCGCTTTCTGCATTCAAACCGGTCGAGACCGGCGAAACCACCGGCCTCTTCGGTCATGATACCGTCGTCCCCGATCACCTTCCTGCTGGGAAGATTGTGCCGCTCGCCCACCACGAAGTCGTTGGGGTCATGTGCCGGCGTGATCTTAAGCGCACCGGTGCCGAAGGCCATATCCACGTAATCATCCCGGATAACGGGTATTTCCCTGCCTGTAAGCGGAAGGATCACACGCTCGTCTTCCAGGTTTCCATACCGCTCGTCGTCGGGATGCACCGCCACGGCCGTATCGCCCAGCATGGTTTCGGGCCGCGTGGTCGCCACCACGGGCCCCCCTCCCCCGTTCGGCCAGGGATACCGGATGTGATAGAGGTGTCCGTCGTGTTCCTCGTGCTCAACCTCGATATCCGCCAGCGCGGTGCGGCACCGGACGCACCAGTTGATGATGTAGGATCCCCGGTAGATGAGTCCTTCCTCGTAGAGAGCGACGAACACCTTGCGGACCGCACGGGAAAGCCCGTCATCCATGGTAAATCGTTCGCGATCCCAGTCGCACGACGCCCCCATCCGCTTGAGCTGATCGATGATCGTGCGGCCGTACTTCTCCTTCCACTGCCAGATCGCGTCGATGAACTGTTCCCTGCCCATGCCATAGCGGTCGAGGCCTTTTGCCGCAAGGTCCCGCTCAACGACGTTCTGCGTGGCAATGCCTGCATGATCGGTTCCTGGAACCCACAATACGTTTTTGCCCAATAGACGCTGATAGCGGCAGAGAACATCCTGAAGGGTGATGTTCAGGGCATGGCCCATGTGGAGAACGCCGGTAACGTTGGGCGGCGGTATGACAATCGAATACGGTTTTTTCTCTGATGATTCCTCGGCGGAAAATAAATTTTCAGATTCCCAGAGACGATAGCATCGCTTTTCCACCTCGCCGGGTTCATAGCCTTTTTTGAGTGAACTGTCGGTCATAATTCTCGGTACTCCGGAAACGGTTCCTGTTTGTAATCAAAATGCAATCGTGATGGTTGACGGCTTTGTAAAAAGCCCGATATCTGCACCTGCGCGCGATATAGAAGAATTTCAAGTATATCAAGTACGCTGCATTCTTCGAAACCGCGCAAGCCTTGATCCTGGACTTTTCACAAGGCCGTCGGATCGCGACATTTTACGAGTACATCATGGTTCTATAGCAAAAAAATGGGGATTGAAAAATACAATCCCCACGCGTTCAGTTTTGTTTTGTTTTTTCCATCCTGAGCCGCCTGTTATACCATCGCCGCAAAACGTCCGGTCGGCGGCCGGCCGCTTTTCTACTTCCGGCTTTTTAACGACTCGAGGATCGCCGTCTTAATGGCGTCAAATTCAGTCGATAATTTCCGGGAAATGGCTTCCTCCAGCGCCTGATCAATTTTTTCCGAGAACCTTTGATCAATCACGCGATTCACGATTTCTTCCACTTGATCCGGTGTTAACCGGAAGGCGCTTTCAGAATCCACGGCGGGGGATTCGGACATCACAATCTGAGAAGGCTTGAGGTGGGCAGGTTCCGGCTCTGACGGCTCCGATTGCCTGGCCTCTTCTTCTGGCGCATCCTCATCCACCCCGAAATATTGATCCAGTTTTTCCAGCAGTTCCTCCTCCAAAGCATCGACTGCGGGCGGTTCTTCGGTTTGGGTTTCGGATTCCCCTACGTAGGCGGCGTCATCCTCTTCTTCGAAAAAACCCTCAAGGGAAAATTCCTCTTCTTCTATATCCGCTTCCCCGCTGATTTCCTCATCGGAGTCGACCATATCGGCAAGATCCATTTCGAATTCTTCGAGTTCTTCGGGTTCTTCGAGTGCCTCAAGCGCCTCGAGTGCTTCAGGCTCTTCGAGTGCCTCAAGCGCCTCGAGTGCTTCAGGCTCTTCGAGTGCCTCGAGTTCTTCGAGTGCCTCGAGTTCTTCGAGTTCTTCAATTTCTTCCGCATCCCCCGTGTATCCGTCACCCCCAAATTCGCTGAGTTCTTCGACGGCTGCGTCCTCCGAGGTGGTTTCCGCCGCGGAAACAGCCTCACCGTTTGTTATGCCGGATCTCAAATCGACCGGTTCATACGGTCCCAGCAGGCCTTCCTCTTCCGGCTCACCCAGTGATTCGTCCATGAATTCGTCCATGAATTCGTCCTGGGATTCGTCCTGGGATTCGTCCTGGGATTCGACCGGGGGATCGCCTAAGGGATCATGGAGGGAGAGATCCACTTCGATATCGGCCTGTCCGACCTCTTCCGTGAGATCAAACTCATCGGTCAGCTCGAAAACGGACTCGTCTTGAAGGGAAAAATCCTCTCCCGACGCTTCGTCCAGATCAAGATCGATCAGGGGATCGTCCAGGGACTCGCCCTCGGCCAAACCGCCATCCAGGTCCGCTTCGCCCCCGGTTTCTTCACTGAGGTCGAAAAAACTGTCATCGTCGAGAGAAAATTCATCTTCATCGGTTGCATCGAGGTCGAGGGAGAGATCCTCTTCATATACCCCGTCCGTCTCGCTTTCGATTTCAGAATCCACGGCACGCAACTCTTCCGTCAATTCAAGAACGGCGTCGTTGTCTTCCGGAGCGTCTCCCCCCAGGGAAGCAAGATCCATGAATTTTTCACCAGCATCCGCCCCGACACTTTCCAGTTCGGCAAGGTCGATGATCTGATCCACGTATTCATCCGCTTCGGCTTCCAGAGAAGAAAGATCAACGATTTCAGGTCCCTCATTCGCAGTCGGAACGCTTTCGCCGATAGCTTGATCAACTGTGTTTTCAGTACCTTGTTTTTCAACCATGGATACGACTCCTGGAAACAAAAAGGGTAAATGGTTGGCAAATCTAAAACTTGCTCAATTTATTATGTTTTGTCAGTAGCATAACCACTAAGCCGTGTCAAGCGGTTTGCCGATCACCTGTATGTTTACAATACTTTGCTTTGCCAAATCAAATCCGGCGACTTCGTAAAAACGCCAAAACCTGCGTTATGCGCGGATTCTCAAAATTTTTCGTACGCTAAGCATCGAGCATTCTTCAGAATCTCGCAATTCTTGATCTTGAGCTTTTTACAAAGCCATCGGATCGCGACTTTTTCAGGTTCACATATCAAATCGAATGGTTGCAAATATCAGGATTTTCCGTCAGAATACACGTTCAAAAAACCCGTTTTTACGACCTGTCACAGGAAAAACAACCATGCGCAGATTCTACGCGGATCCGTCCGAAATGCAAAAAGACAGACCGCAAATCAGCGGCCCGGATGTGCGGCATATGCAGAAAGTGCTTCGTCACGGCCCCGGAGACCGGGTGGTGCTGATCGACGGAACCGGATATGAATATCCGGCCGTGATCGAAAACCTGTCCCGCGACACGGCAATCTTTTCCGTCACCGGAAAAAGCCTCTCCAGGGCCACTTCACCCCTGGAACTGGTTGTTGCCCAGGGGTTTTTAAAGGAAAAAAAGATGGACACCATCATACGGCATCTCACCGAACTCGGTATTTCCCGGTGGATTCCGGTTTTCTCCGAACGTTCCGTCGCCCGTCCCGATGAAAAAAGGCTTGCGGAACGCGGGCGCCGCTGGGAGGCCATTGCCATCGAATCCCTGAAGCAGTGCGGGCTATCAAGACTCCCTGAAATCTCACGCCCGAGGCCCATGAAAGAGCTGCTTGAAGATCCGACATCCTACGACGGCAAGGTCGTGTTCTGGGAGGAGGAAACGGCACCCGTCGATGCGCTTTTTCCGGGAAAGCCGGAAAAAATTCTCGTGCTGATCGGCCCCGAGGGCGGCTTTTCATCCGGAGAAATCGAGCAGGCCAAAGCGGCCGGATTTCAAAGCGTATCCATGGGCCCCCGGATCCTCCGGGCCGAAACCGCGTCCATCGCTGCGTGCACTCTGTTACAGTATATATATGGCGATATGAAAAAAAGTCCTTGACAGGCGTGCGCTCTTTTCTTTATACACAATGGCAATCGATGCCGAGGTAGCTCAGTCGGTAGAGCAGGTGACTGAAAATCACCGTGTCGGCGGT
>SLJY01000207.1 GCA_007134875.1 Desulfobacterales bacterium | reverse complement strand
TTTGTAAAAAGTTCAAGATCAAGGCTTGCGCGATTTCGAAGAATACAGCGTACTTGGCGTACGTGAAATTCTGAGAAATCGCGCGTAACGCAGATATTGGACTTTTTACGAAGCCGTCAATTTTAACCCTCAAAATACGCCGGGTATTCCTGCAGTCAAAATTTTAGCCGCCCATGAACTTAACGAAAAATCCTGGTTTTCGTTCAGCCGCTAATTAGAATGATGTTCAAGAATAATGCCATCATTGATGCTTTTTTCAAAGAAGGTAAAATACCGCCCTTTTTCAATCAAAGTCAAAAAACGATACCGCGATTCATGTATCAGGTTGATTCATTTTATGAGACAAGGTGTCTCTTGTGAAACATGTGGCGCATCCGAAACAGCGTATCTCGTGGGAAGGGTGTGTCAATAAAGGCCGCCCCCTTTTGCCGGATTGGATTACGATCCGTATTTCACCTCCCGGTGATCACAGTAAACCGGGCGGATTATTTGTTACCGGCAGGTCAGGAAGTGAGAGTTGACACAAGTGGAAATAAGTGTTAAATAATAACCATTATTTTTAAAAAAGGAGCTACCATTGGCTGACCCAGAAAAGAGGTTCGAAATTATCATCCGGAAATTACGGGAGCGTGGCCACAAGATCACGCCCCAGCGAATGGCCATCGCATCTGTTCTTGCCAAAAGCGAAGACCATCCCAGCGTTGAAAACATTTTTGATCATATCAAAACAGAATTCTCCACGATGAGTCTTGCTACAGTGTACAGAAACATTTTATTGATCAAGTCCATCGGTGAAGTGCTTGAGTTGGGGTTTCCGGATGGAAGCAACCGATATGATGGCAACAAGCCCCACCAACACCCACATGTTATCTGTATCAAGTGCAAAAAAATCGTTGACCCGGATTTGAACAGCATGGATGCGATGGCAAAGGAGGTCGCCAGGGAAACGAATTTTACAATATTGAATCATCGCCTGGACTTTTTTGGAATATGCAGCGATTGCATGACCGATGAGGCCTGATATTTTTCTGTCCTTTATTGATATGCAATATCTCTTGATAACTGGTGGCCGGCCGATTATGGTCACTACGGGGGGCTTTTCATCCGCATGGCCTGGCACAGCGCCGGCACCTATCGCATGGGCGACGGCCGAGGCGGCGCCGGTTCCGGCTCCCAGCGATTGGCGCCCCTTAACAGCTGGCCCGACAACGTCAACCTCGACAAGGCGAGCCGTCTGCTCTGGCCGATCAAGCAGAAATACGGCAGTAAAATCTCCTGGGCCGACCTGATGATCCTGGCCGGCAATTGCGCGCTTGAGTCGATGGGCTTCAAGACCTTCGGGTTCGCCGGCGGGCGCCTGGACGTCTGGGAACCCGAGGAGGACATCTACTGAGGCAGCGAGGACGAATGGCTCGGCGACAACCGCTATTCGGGAGACCGCGATCTTGAAAACCCGCTCGCCGCCGTCCAGATGGGTCTGATCTATGTCAATCCCGAAGGGCCCAACGGCAATACCGATCCGCTCGCCTCCGGCCGGGACGTTCGGGAAACTTTCGCCCGGATGGCCATGAACGACGAAGAAACCGTCGCGCTCACCGCCGGCGGGCACACATTCGGCAAATGCCACGGCGCCGGTCCGGCAGCCCACGTGGGTCCCGAGCCCGAAGCCGCAGGCCTCGAAGAGCAGGGCCTCGGCTGGAAGAGCATCTATAAAAGCGGCAAGGGAGGCGACACGATCAGCAGCGGCATCGAGGGTGCCTGGAAGCCGAATCCGACCCGATGGGATATGGGCTACCTCAAGGTGCTGTTCAAGTACGAGTGGGAACTCGTCAAGGGCCCGGCCGGAGCGAATCAGTGGCTGGCCAGGGACGTCGAAGATGAGGACATGGTGGTCGACGCGCACGACCCGTCGAAGAAGCACCGCCCGATGATGACCACGGCGGATCTCTCGCTTCGCTACGATCCGGCCTACGAACCCATCGCTCGGCACTACCTGGCCAATCCCGAAAAGTTCGCCGACGCTTTCGCCCGGGCATGGTTCAAGCTGACACACCGCGACATGGGCCCCGCACGCGCTACCTGGGTCCGGAGGTTCCGGCTGAGGAGCTTATCTGGCAAGACCCCATCCCCCCTGTCGACCACAAACTGGTTGATGATCTGGATATCGCCGCTCTCAATGCCGAGATTATGGCTTCCGGCCTGTCCGTGTCCGATCTGGTTTCGACGGCCTGGGCGTCGGCCGCCACCTTCCGCAGTTCCGACATGCGCGGCGGCGCTAACGGCCCCGCATTCGTCTTGCACCGCAGAAAGATTGGGAGGTCAACGAACCCGTACGCCTGGCAAAGGTTCTCAAGATTCTGGATGGTATCCGAAGTGCATTCAACAGCGGGCAGTCCGGCGGAAACAAGATCTCGCTTGCAGACCTTATCGTTTTGGGCGGCTGCGCGGGCGTCGAACAGGCGGCCAAGAACGCCGGTCGTGATCTGACCGTTCCCTTCACGCCCGGACGCATGGATGCCTCGCAGGAGCAAACCGATGCGGCCTCCTTTGGCGTGCTCGAACCCAAGGCCGACGGTTTCCGCAACTATCAGAAGGCCAGGTACGCCGTATCATCCGGTGAGATGATAGTGGACAAGGCCCAACTCCTGACACTGACGGCACCGGAGATGACTGTTCTCATCGGCTGCCTGCGCGTCATGGGTACGAACTTCGGCGGGTCCCGGCACGGCGTTTTCACAAAGAATCCGGAAGTCTTGACAAACGACTTCTTCAGCTTAACGTCTTCAAGGTGTTTGACAGGATAGGCAACAAGCCGGTCAGCTGGGGCTGGCAGTTTGTCCGGCGGATGGCGTTGCGCAGCCGCATAATGGGCTTCGTTCAACCAGCAGGTTCAGGTGGCGCCTGATAGTGAGACTGACCTGAGCCTGCTGGTTCAGCAATCCCAGAGAAAGTAAGGTATGGCAAATTGCTTGGCATACCTTTTTTATACGGCTTTATAAAAAAATCCCGACCTGACGGCTTTGCAAAAGCGCCATAGGATGTGCTGACGCTCCCAGGGTATTGACCTTCGCCGGTCGAAGATGATATCGCGTAAAGCAACAATATGCTCATTTCCTATCACCTTGATACCCCACACAGGAATCGCGAAATCATGCTCAAAGCAAAAAACCACGACGGTATTGTCTGCTGTCATGGCATCACGGGGTTTTCCGTAACGCGCATGCACATCCATTTTTACCTTGCAGACGACCTTCTCATCGATACCGGCTCTGCCAGGCTTGGAAAACAAAGCGCCGGTTTTTTCCGAAACAATACCATCAGACGTGCGGCGCTCACCCACGTGCATGAAGACCACTGCGGCATGGCCTCGTGGCTTTCCCGGAACATGAATGCCCGGATATATCTCGATTCCCGGGATCACGAAGAGGCCGTGGTCCCGTCCCGACTTCCCTTCTACCGCAAACTGGCATGGAAGGACCGACCGGGATTCGACGCGGAGCCGATGCCCGATCACCTGGAAACCGAACGGTGCAACCTGGACGTCATCGCGACTCCCGGGCACTATCCCCACCACGTCGTTTTTCATGAAAAAACCAAGGGATGGATTTTCACCGGCGACCTCTACATCGCCCCAAGGCAGATGGTTGCTTTTAAAACCGAAAACACCAGGGATGCTATCGCCTCCATTACGCACCTGCTGAATCTGGACTGGGATACGCTGTTTTGCGCCCATGCCGGCGTCCAGGCAAACGGAAGGGAAAAACTGACCGCCAAGCTTGACTACCTTGAATCGATCCGCTCTCAAACCAAAGCGCTTCTTGCCGAAGGGATCGGCTTCGAAGAGATCAGCCGCAGGCTGTTTCCAAAAAAACATTTTTGGGAAGTCGTATCGCAGGGCGAATGGTCCGCTTACCGTCTCGTCTCCACCGCTGTATGATGTAAAAAAATCACAAAAACCCTGGTCTTTGATTTTCTGCAAAGCCGTCTGATCAAGACCTTTTACGAGTCCATCAAAATTGCTTTTATTGCGGCATGCAAATTGCTATGATCCAGTGAAGTACACATGATCAACCGGAGCATTGCCGTGAAGAAAACCATACTGCCTTTAATCCTGATAGCCGCCTTTGCCGGTTTTTCATGGATCTTTTTTTTCGGGGGCAAACCGGATTCACCCGACTCCGGTGCCGGCCCCGACGCCATGCGCCAGGCCCGCGCCGTTGCCGTGGAAACAATGGAAATCCGGCGCGAGACAATCCGGAACGTCGGCCGCTTTACCGGCAGCCTGAAACCCGCCTCCCGGTTTGTCATATCGCCTAAGATCACCGGCCGGCTGGAAGAACTTCGCGTCAATGTCGGAGACCGGATAAAAAACGGTGAGTTGATTGCCGTTCTTGACAGCGAGGAGCATATCCTGGCGGTTTCCCAGGCCGAGGCGGAGTTGGCGGTGACGCGCGCCAACCTGAAGGATGCCGAAAGCGCGCTTGAAATCGCGGCCCGGGAATTCGAACGCACCAGAAAACTCCGTGAGCAGCGGGTTGCATCGGAGTCGGAACTCGATTCTGCACGCGCCGGATTCAATGCGGCCGAAGCTGCCCAGGCGGTTTCCCGGGCCCATATCCAGCAAAGAGAAGCCGCCCTTGAATCCGCCCGGGTAAGGCTTTCCTATACGCGGATCCATGCCTTGTGGTCGGGCGGCGACGGGGAGCGGATCGTGTCCGAGAAGTTCATCGATGAAGGCAACATGCTCCGGGCCAACGACCCCGTGGTATCCATTGTGGATGTATCCACCATTATTGCGCAGACCCACGTGATCGAAAGGGATTTTCCGCAAATCCGCACCGGGCAGAGCGCACGGGTGACAACCGACGCCTATCCGGACAACGCCTTTGAGGGCAAAATCGTCCGCAAAGCCCCCGTGCTTGCCGAGGAGTCCAGGCAGGCAATGGTCGAAATCGAAATCCCCAACCCGGATTTTCTCCTGGCGCCGGGAATGTATATCCGGGCTGCAATCCGGTTTGCCGAAATAGACGACGCCGTTGTGGTGCCTAAATCCGCCGTTATCCAAAGAGACGGCGTCAGGGGCGTGTTTCTTGCCAACCGTGAAGAACAGACAGCCGCCTTTGTTCCGGTCGAGACCGGTATTTCCGAAGAAGGACGCATCCAGATAAAGGCGCCCGAACTTTCCGGGGAGGTGGTCGCCCTGGGCCAGCACCTCCTGGAAGACGGCGCGGCCATACGGATCGCCCCCGGAACATCGGGGGGTCGTCGTTGAAAACCGCTTCCTTTTCCGTCAAACGGCCGATCTTTACCACGATGGTGACCCTCTGCGTCGTCATTATCGGTACCATGGCCCTTTCCCGGCTTCCCGTGGACCTGCTGCCGGATATCACCTACCCGACGCTCGCCGTGTCCACCACCTACGAGCAGGCAAGCCCGGAGATCGTCGAGGAACTCATATCCAGGCCCATCGAGGAAGCCATGAGCGCCGTACCGGGCGTGGAGGAGGTCTCATCCATTTCTTCCGAGGGATCCAGCAGCGTCCGGGTCACCTTTTCGTGGGGCGTCGACCTGGACGCGGCGGCAAACGACATCCGGGACCGGCTGGACCGGGTGATTCCAAGGCTTCCCGACGTCGCGGACCGCCCCACCCTTCGGAAATTCGATCCCGCCAGTTTTCCCATCCTGGTCCTTGGGGCCGCCAGCAACCTGGATCCGGTGGAAGTGCGGCGCATCATCGATGACGACATCAAGTACCGCATCGAACGGATTCCCGGCGTTGCCGCAATGGACGTCTGGGGAGGACTGGAACGGGA
>SLJY01000203.1 GCA_007134875.1 Desulfobacterales bacterium | reverse complement strand
AGAGGCATAGTCGGCCACCTCAACATGCGGGGGACCGGAAACAATAGGGTTCTTATGATGCTCGACGGCGTCCCCTTGAACGACAACTTCAGCAATACCATCGCCTGGGTGGCGTGGGGCCTGATCCCCCGGGAGAGCATCGAGCGGATCGAGATCCTGCGGGGCCCGTCATCGGCATCCTACGGGTCCGAAGGCCTGGGCGGCATTGTGAATATCATTACAAAAAACCCGCGCGAAACGCGAGAAACCAACGCACGGGCAATAGCCGGTTCCGCCAGCACCTATGGCGTCTCCGGACTGCATTCTCAGAAAGGGAAGCACTTCGGATTTCTGCTTTCAGGCGCGTATGAAGAAAGCGACGGGTTTTACATGGTCGATCCGGAGGGTATTGACGATTTAACCCTTAGAAGACATCGTGAAATTTACAAAGGGTTTGGAAAGGCGACCTATTCTCCGGATGAAAGAACCGATATGTCCCTGAGTGCTCTGTATTACCAGCATGAAATGGGAAAAGGCCGGGAATACTTCTATGACGACCTGATCTTGGATCAATACCGCCTCGGCATGACACGCCGCGGAGGCATATCGGATTGGAAAGCCATGGTCTACCTGAATCGGGGGGATAAAACAGCCTATCAGGACTTGGGCCAGCAGCAGGGAACTGTTTTTGTTCCGGACCGTGATGAAAGGTTCCCTGAGAATATCGTATGGGGCGGGGAAATCCAAAACACCCTGCCATTGTTTGGCATGACAGAACTTACAACCGGGGTGGCATTTAAACAGGTGTCCATGGAATACAAGGAAACCCAGTTGCGAAACCTTGACCGTGATGTCAAAGCCTCGGGAAAGCAGACATTCATATCACCTTTTATTGAAGGGACCGCCCGGTTCATGGACAACCGGCTTATCGCCAATGCCGGGATTCGCTACGATAATGTGCGCAATTATGACGGCAAGGCAAAGGACTCAGATCCTTTCAGACAGAGAGATCCCTATGATGAAAGCTATAGCCCCGAAACATGGGACAACTTCTCCCCGAAGCTGGGCCTCGTCTATCATCCGGACCATTTGACCACACTGAGGACCTCCTTTGTCAGCGGATTCCGGACACCCTCCCTGTTCGAGCTCTACAAACCCCACGTGCGAGCCGGCGGTCGTTTTCTTCGACGCGCAAACCCCGAGCTGGATCCGGAAAAAATCCGGTCATGGGAAGCCGGCGCCGAGCGC
Organism: Desulfobacterales bacterium; assembly: GCA_007134875.1. Lineage (GTDB taxonomy): Bacteria > Desulfobacterota > Desulfobacteria > Desulfobacterales > Desulfosalsimonadaceae > B1SED10-16. The sequence goes on along the minus strand of SLJY01000203.1, from coordinate 4,677 downwards.
GTCTTTTTCGATAGTCTATGGATCCGCGGGACTTATTACCACTCCAGGATATCGGACTATATCGAAAGTTCAACGACAGCCGTCTATGATACAGGTGCAAGGGACACGGAGAATTCCAACAGGTCGAAGGTTGAGATTAACGGAGTAGAAACCGAACTCGAGTATTTGATCGGCTATGGTCTGAGCACGTTTTTCAATTACACCTATACCCGTGCCAAGGTAACCAAGGACGATGAAAATCCCGATCGGGAAAGCAACTATCTTACAAATGATTTCCGGCATAAATTCCGTTCCGGCATTACATATCAAAACCCCGCTATCATCAATGCGTCTTTATGGTTGCGGTATGACCGCACCCGTTATACGGACGACCTGAACACCAATAAAGCCCCCAATTCCGCGACAGTGGACATTTCATTGTGGCGCAAAGTCTTTGACCTTGCGACCCTTCGCTTCACTATTGAAAATGCGACCGATGAGACGGAATACATCGAAGACGGAAGGATTTATTACGGCTCCGTCCAGTTTGATTTTTAAAAGCAAAGGAAAAAAACCCATGGCTATTGTGAAATACGCTGCAGCGGCCGTTTTGATGCTGATGCTGGCTGCCCCTGCGGTCTTGGCCCACCACCTTTGGATCGAGCCGTCGGGCGACGGCTGGGCAGTCATCCGGGGCATTGTTCCGGATGAAAAAGAGGATTACAATCCCCGCCGCATCCAGGCGGTGGAGGCTTTCGGCAAAAACGGCCGGCAGCTTGCGATTGATCGGATCGATGAAGACGGCCGGGTCTTTTTTACGGCGGATGGCGAGGTCGCCATGGCTACCGCCTGGAGTGCCTGGGGCTACCGGGTCAACACTACCCGGGGAAAGCGGCTGATTGGGCGTGCGGAAGCGCAGAATGAAGGGCTGCGGGTTCTGTCCGCCTTTCATTCCAACCATTACGCGAAATCCCTTTTCTCATGGCAGGAGACATCTCAGCGCTTGGCTTATGTGGGTGTGAGATGTGCACCCTGAACCATTAACGCTGCGCAAGCCTTGGACAAGGGAGCTCAGAATTTTTGCTGGAAGCAACCGGTCGCATGATAGCCGTATGATGCACAAGCGCCCGCCGGAATCATCGTTATCAGCAAAACCGACCTGGTCGATGAAGAAACCGTATCCACTGCCGAACTATAGGCAGCCACAATCGCGGAAAACACATCCCTGGAGGGATGCCCGGTTCTTCTTTTTTCGGAACAAGATGCACCGGACACATTGCCAAACGACCGGCTGCGGGCAATCCGCGATGCCCTCTCGGAACAGGCGTTACACCCGGCATCCGGGCCAGACACTCGACCCTTCCGGCTCTGTATCGACCGGGTCAGGCAATTTTCCGGTTTCGGGACAGTGACCACCGGAACGGTTCTTTCCGGATGCATCAAAAAAAACGATCCGGTCCTGCTTCTTCCGGAACAACAAACTTTTCGGACCCGGCATCTGCAAGTGCACGGCTCGGACGTCGAATCAATATGCGCCGCAATCCGGTCTGTCCCGGTGACACTGGCCATGTGCAATTTCATTGACGACACGGCAGCGCTCCGGGGTTTCGCCATGTAAAACAACTTTGGCGGGATCGACTGGTCCTTCGACCTGGGGGACCTGCCCGGAACGCCGGGTGCGGCATCGGCATGGACCCAGTCGATGAAGACCCTTTCCCCTCTGGAAATCCCCTACCACTGCTCCGTTCCCCAGGTGGGTATCGGCCATGAAAACGCTTGCGAACACTCGCGGGCGGCGGAAATTTTCGCCTGCGTCATCCGGCTGATCGCCAAGGCGGGCGGCGGGTATCTCACGATTCACGCCGGCCTGGGGCACGACACCACAAGGACGCTTTCCTGGGAGCGGACCGTGAACACCCTGGGCAAACTGGTCCGCTACGCGGAAAAGCACAACGTGGGCCTGTGCCTGGAAAACCTGGCGCCGGGATGGACGGCCAAACCGAACCTGTTTGAAAAGCTCATCCGGAACAGCGGGGCCATGGTGAACTTTGATATAGGCCATGCTCTGGCGTGCGAGGCGGTTCACAGCCAGGAATATGCATGCGAGGATTTTGTTTCGCCGCACTTGGACCGCCTGGCCAACGCCCATGTGTACCACAACGAAATCGATGGGGTCGGGCATGTGCCGCCGGCGTCCGTATCCGACATCGCGGAGCGTCTCGACCTGCTCATATAAGCAGGCTGCAGGTGGTGGACACTGGAACTCCGGGAGGAAAACGGGCTGGTGCAGACCCGGCGGGTGATTGACCGCTATTTTGAAAAAATGCAGACCGGCAATGCAGATGCTCTACTAAAAACCCGCTGACAGGGGACCTCATGGAACGTTTGACGAGTGCCCGAACGAAAACTGTTTTTTTTCTGTTAGGATGTGCTGACGAAGGAAGCGCATCACAAATGTCATTGCCCCGTGAAATCTGTTGCGGCGGCATTTAAACGAGCGCTTCCTTCGTCAGCACATCCTATGCCCTCAGCCGCTAACTATCTGCATGCCGCCCGCCGGAGCGCCTCCAGCAGTTCATCCCGGCCGATACCGTATGTTGCCGATACGTCTTCCAGCGTATCGAAAAGCGCGCTGCAGCAGATACACACCCCGGATTCCGCATCATCATATCCTTTGAAGACCGACTCCGTTTCCCTGTACCGGTGTATTACGTCCAGCACGGTCATGTCCGGCGAAATTTCAGGGACAGGACCAGGGGCAGACGCCGTCTTTTTCAGTTCGCCCGCCCGTGCATCCCCCGCTGTCCGGCCTGAGCGGCTTTCTTCCTTCATGTCAAACACCTCTTCTACCGGCTATCGCAGCCTGTCCAGCGCCTCGGGAATATGCCGTATAATATCAGAAACCTGGGTGCCGGGATCCGGGTTTGCGTCGCGTCCGGCCTCACGGCTGATCCGGGCGGATGCGGTACAGGCATCCGGAATATCCCAGCCGATACCGGTCAGGCCCGCAAGGAGCCCGGTGATGATATCCCCCGTGCCGCCGATGGCCTCCAGGGCCTCGGTGGACGGTTCCCCGACGGTTTCCAGGATGCCGCTGCGATCGGCGATGAGATCTTGAGCACCCTTGACCAGCAAGTAGCGCGCGGCATTGTCGTGGCCGTAGGCCCGTTCCACAAGCTGCGGGGCGCGGTTGTTTTCATGGAGAATGAACCCCCGCGTATAAAACGGATGGGGCGCGGATTCATCGGCAAGAAAGGCCAACTCGCCCATGTCCGGGGTGAACACGTCATAGGCGGGTGCCTGCCCGCTCATCTTGGCGGCGTACATGAACCCCGCATCCGCGATGAGAATGGGCCGTGTTTTCATTTCCTCCACGGCGAACAGCACCCGGTTGTGCCAGTCCACGTCGGGCTGGATGTAATGAAACGTGAGGCTGGTGTAAAAACTGTCCGAGAGGGTTTCTTCCAGGCGTTGATACAGCCGCCTGCTTCCATGGCCCCGGCCCGTATCCCCCACCAGAAAGGCCTCCGGGGCTGGTTTTCCGAAATAACGGCAGACCATGAACGCCGCAGCCAGCAGCGCGGCGGTCCCCCGGTTGATGGGGATTTCATGGATCCTTCCGGAGCCTTCCACGTGAAGCACGTCCCCGTCCACAAAAACCGCTCCTTTCACGACGGGAAAATCGTCATCCGGCACCGTACCGACTACTGCAAACATTGATATTGCCTTTGGATCTCCTCATATGCCAGGTCCAGGGCATACCCGCACAGGGTATGGCCGATGCTGCACGGCCGAGGCGCATCATTTAGTTTTTTCCCCACCATCTCCATGGCGAGAAAAGGCACATCCGGGCACCCGCCGCCGGAGATATTGACGATGACGGAGGACTGCTTGTCGATGGTGATCTTCATGTTGGCGGCGCGCACCATCAAAAAGGCACCGAAGTCCTTTGTAAAAAAAATATCGACCGGCTCCAGCAGCGGCCCCGTGACCGGAACCGTCTGAAGCGGCTCGACCCCGGCATCTTCAAGGAGCCGGCGAATATTGAGATGCTCGATCAGCGGAAACTCGATGACCAGGTCGCACCCGGTTCGGATTTCCGCCGGGGGGCCCATGACGCGGACGCGCCAGCCGTTTTCCCGGATCACCGTTTCCGCACGGATTACTTCACTGGTGTTGTCAAACACCATGATTCCCCGGTCGGCCGATTGAGTGCCGCCGCTGCCGCTTTTATCCGGCGATCGTTTGAACAGATTTAAAAAACCCAAAAGCGCTTTCAGCCCTTCTATCCTTTTTTTGCACGGATTCTGTAGTCCCCGCCGTCCTCCTCGACACCGTCGACCGTCCAGCCCTGGTTGGTCAGGGCCCGGCTGACATTCTCCTTCGAGGCCTCGTTATCAACAATGATCAGAAGATCCTTCTCCCCGGCCGATTTGATTTCATCCAGGGTAACCAGTACCGGCTGTGGACAAGACAGCCCCCTTGCATCCAGTGTTTTGCTCATGGCCTGTTTCCTGCTCCTTTATGCTTTGGCTTTGTCTTTCATCACCAACCCGATGACGCCGCAGACGGCCAGTCCGATGATCACGGCCGGAATGCCGTACGGGCCGACGCCGGCCGGTGAACTGGCCAGACCGAAATTATGCGAAAACGCGGCGCCCGCGATCATGCCGATGACGAATATCGCCGCATCGCCGT
>SLJY01000014.1 GCA_007134875.1 Desulfobacterales bacterium | reverse complement strand
GCCTTCCCGCCAACGCCAACGATCACGTCTACTGTACGTTTCTGGGGCGCGACGCGGTGCATGCGGGCATGGCCGGCAAGACGGACATGATCGTGGGCCACTGGAACGATCATTTCGTGCACGTGCCGGTGCCGCTCACCGCAGGAAAACGCAAGCAGGTCGATCCGGGCGGCAAGCTCTGGCAGACGGTGCTCGAAGCCACCGGGCAGGGAAGTCTTGTGAACGGCTAATCTGCAATCTCGGAAAACCGCCCCCGGACGACTTCGAGCAAATATAAGTCCTTGACGGCGTCGCCGGTTTCGTCGAAATGGGTGGTGCCGGTCATGCCTTCCATGGGAGCCATGTTCAGAAGGGCGTTTTTGAGCGCCACGCGGTTGTCGATCTCCGGGTCGGATACCATCTCGAACAAAAACATGGCCGTGTCGTAGCCGGCCGCCTCGAGGTAACCGGGCATATCGCCGTAGACCTGCTCATAGTCCCGCACAAAGCGGCTCACCCCCGGCCGTGAGCTATCCGCGTAAAATCCCTCTGGGATGACCACGTTCCGGAGCTGGCGGCCGGCGGTATCGATGAGCGCCTGCGAGTGCCAGAGATTGGTGCCCAGCAGGTGAACGTCGCGGATGTCATAGAAGCGGAGCTGGGGGATGATCAGCCCGCTCACCCGCGCGGAATCCGGAATAAAGACCGCATCGAAATCAACGATGGCCGCCGGCTCACCGTTTTCGTCTTCGTCTTCCTCGTCCTGCCGGGCCTCGTCCACCAGGCCGGGCGCGTCGCCGTCGTATAGATCTTCGCTCACATCGAACAACTGCTCGCCCACCTGAATAACCGCCCGAAGCTCATCGGGAATATCATGGTAGAGCCCCACCAGCTTCCGGATGGGTTCGGAAAAATCCGTTTTCGATGAATCGTAGCTCTCAACCCCCTTTACGACCCCGCCGCGTTCGATCAGCTTGTCCCAGAATGCATGCAGAAAAACCTCGCCGTAGCGCTCGTCCGGGTACAGGATGGCAAAGCGCTCAAGCCCCAGCCGGCCGGTGGCATGCTCCGCGAGCGCCTCCGCCTGCATGCGGGAGGTCAGGAAATTTCGAAACACGTAATCGCCCGTTTCGGTAATGCCCGGCCGCTGGGTGAGGGTGATGATGGGCACGCCCCGCACCTGGGCCTCCCGCGCCGCCGCATCCGCCAGGACGATGGGCCCGGCAATGGCCGCCACCTTCTCTTCGGCAAGGAATTTCACCCCTTCCACGGCCTGCTCCGGGTCGTCGCCCGTGTCCCGAACGATGATTTCCAGGGGCGGGTCCAGGCTGCGCTGCTCCGAAAACCGCATCATGGCCGCCTCCACCCCCTGCAAAACGCTCATGCCGAATTTCGCATATTCGCCGGAAAGCGGCAGGAGCAGCCCGATCCGGTGCCCCTCGAAATAGGCCATCCGCTCGATTTCTTCGATCTTTTCCAGGGCCCGGGGCGCCAGGGCATGCTCGGAAAAACGTCTTGCAAAGTCTTTCAGGTGCGCGGCGGCATCCCCGACCCGACCGTCCCCGGCCAGGCGCAGCCCCTTGGCGTAAACAAGATAGACGGCTTCCTCCCGGTCTTCATAGTCTTCGATCGCTTTTTCCAGTTCATCCGGGTCCAGCCGTGCGGCGGCATCCGCCAGCCGCTCTCCCGCGGACACGCGCCTTGTCTCCGGGGCAATGCCGAACGCTTCCAGAAAACGCTCAAATGCGTCCGGGTAGGCCTGCTGCGCCATGTACCCGTCCCCCGCGATCCAATGAATCCGCAGGGCCATGTCCGGCGGGAATTCTTCCGCATCCAGGGTTTCCGCATACGCAACCGCCGCCTCGTAATCCTTTTCCCGGAAATACGAATCAAGGGCTTCCGCCTGTGCCCAGCGCGCATACGCCGTATCCGGATACTCCCGGATCACCCGCCTGAAAGCCTCCCGGGCCGCCCCGTACTGTTCCATCTCCAGCCGGATCATGCCGATTTTCAGCCGGGATGCCGGCACCATCGGCTTGCCCGGGTATTCCTCCAGGTACCGCTCATAAAGCGGCAGCGCCTCGTCGTATTCGGAGGCCGCGAATTTCCGTTCCGCCTCCTCGAACAGTACCGCGTCCGGCTCCGGCGGACGGTCGACCACATCCACGATCCGGGCGCAGGAAGTGCCCAGCAGCAGGATCGCGGCAAGTATGTATACGTACTTTGTCATCCTGTATTCCTGTTTTTCCTATCTTGCTCCGGCCGCGCATGCCAATGCACCTCGTGCATCTCCATAGCCCCGTGCGTCCACAATGCATCCCGAATGCATCTTCAAATACATCCCTGACCGGCGGTGTATTACATGATCGCTTTTTCAGGGATCTGCCCGACCGAATCCGGGATATGGTAGTCCGCCACAAGCTCCCGGAGAATCATCCGTATGCCGTCCGCGTCCTGCATGACGGCTGCATCTTCAAGAAGCTTAAGCTTCTGCATCAGTACGTTCATATCACAGGCATTGCCCCGCAGCACCAGGATCTTTTCATGGGTCGTGGGAACCACCCCTTCTCCCCGGGTAATCAGCTCCTCGTAGAGCTTCTCGCCGGGGCGAAGCCCCGTGAAAACGATCTTTATGTCCGAATCCGGCTCCAGCCCGGACATCCGGATCAGGTCCTTTGCCATGTCCGCAATCCGGACCGGATTTCCCATCTCCAGGATGAAGATCTCGCCGCCTCTTCCCATGGCCCCGGCCTGAAGGATCAACTGGCACGCTTCAGGAATCAGCATGAAGTAGCGGGTCACATCCGGATGGGTCACGGTAACCGGCCCGCCCCGCCGGATCTGCTCCTTGAACAGCGGAATCACGCTCCCGGAGCTTCCCACCACGTTGCCGAAACGAACCGACACGAACCGTGGATGACCGCCCAGGGCCGCAAGGTTCTGGTTCTGGATCAGCATTTCCGCCACCCGTTTGGATGCCCCCATGGCACTGGTCGGCCGCACCACCTTATCCGTGGAAACGAAAACGAAGCGGCTCACATCATATTTTTTGGCCGCCTCCACCAGGTTCCTTGTTCCCAGGATATTGTTCTGCACCGGCATCCAGGGCTGCACCTCCAGAAGGGGTACGTGCTTGTATGCTGCCGCGTGGAACAGGGTGTTGGGGCGCCAGATATCGAACGTCCGGCAAACCTGATCCATGTTCTGGGTGTCCCCCAGAACGGGAATAACAGCGACCTCACCGAAGCGCTCCGCAATATCCCTCTCGGCCTCGTAGAGAAGCGTCTCGCTCCGTTCAAACAGCACGAGCGTTTTGGGACCGTACCGGCAGATCTGCCGGCACAGCTCGGACCCGATCGACCCCCCGGCCCCGGTAACCAGCACGCACTGATCTTCCAGGTATGCGCCGATTTGCTTCTTGTCCAGCCGGACCTCTTCCCGGCCCAGCAGATCCCGGTAGTCCACTTCCCGGATAATGTTGACGCTCAGCCGGCCGTCAATAAGTTCGCCCAGGTTCGGCAGGGTGCGGTAGCGCCTGCCGGTTTGCTTGCAGTATTCCACAATCCTGCGCATCTGAATGCCCTTTGCCGACGGAATGGCAATGAGCAGTTCATCGGCCCTGAATTTTTCGGCAATCCATCCCATCTCGCTGATGGGCCCCCACACAGGAACGCCGTGAATCTTCTTGCCGATCTTGACCGGGCTGTCGTCAATGAATCCCGCCACCCGGTAGTTGAGGTGCGTATTGCCGCTGATTTCCCGGTACATGGTTTCCGCGGCGTCTCCCGCGCCGATGATCAGCAGGTTCTTTACCGGCGTCGTAACGCTCCCGCCCCCCCGGGAAAAAAACGCCCGGAGCACCTGCAAAAAAGAGCCGTGCCCTGCCGACCGCTCAAAATAAAACCGGACCATCAGCCGGAATCCCGCAACGAAAAACATGACCAGCAGCCAGTTGATCACGAACACCGAGCGGGAAAATCCCTCGAAACGGTTGTCGAGCAAAAAGATGAAAACAACGCTCAGCGTCGCAACGCTGGATGCCTTGAGAATGTTGAGCAGGTCGGAAACGGACGTATAGCGCCACATCCCCCGGTACAGGTCGAAATAGAAGAAAAACAAAAGCTGCACCACCAGCACCAGGGGAAGGCTCTTGTAGAACAGCTCGAAACGGTGCGGCGGGATATCCATGTCGAACCGGATCAGGTGGGCGCTATAAAACGCCGCCGCCAGCAGCAAAATATCGATTATCAGGACGATGATAAAATTTTTCTGAAACCATGCCGATTTCATAGTTCGTTTCCTGTCCGCTTTTGAGCAGGCGTTCCGACGCTTCGGGCGCACCCTGAAAAACCGAAAACAATGCAGCGAATCCGGGAGCCCTGAGACGGCTATCCGCAAAACAACCCCCTGCACCCAAGAACGGTGCGGATGACGCGGTCCATGTCCGCCCGGGTCATGGCGGTCCCGGACGGCAGGCACAGCCCCCGCCCGAACAGTTCTTCCGCAACCGCCCCGCCGGCCGCGCGGCAGCCTTCAAAAACCGGCTGCATGTGCATGGGCTTCCACACGGGCCGTGCCTCGATGTTTTCTTTTTCCAGCGCCGCCCTTACGGCTTCCCGGTCGGCCCCGAACGAATCCGGCGAAACGAGCATAACCGTAAGCCACCGGCTGGAAGTACCCCAAGGGGCTTCGGGCATGAAATCCAGGCCGTCCACGTCTTCCAGGTGCTTTTTATAATACGCGAAAACCGCCCGCTTAAGCCGGACCCGTTCTTCCAGCATCGCAAGCTGCCCCCTGCCGACCGCCGCGACGATGTTGCTCATCCGGTAGTTGAACCCCACCTCCCGGTGCTCATAGAAGTGGGCGTCTTCCTTTGCGTGCTGGGAGAGCTTCCTTGCATAGGCCATTAACGCGGGCTCGCGGGATGCGAGCATCCCCCCGCCCGATGTGGTGATGATCTTGTTGCCGTTGAACGAATATGCAGCGGCAATACCGGCATCCCCGGCAGAACGCTCCTTGTACGTTGCCCCGAAAGATTCCGCGGCATCGATCACCAGCGCCACGCCATAGCGGGTACAGATATCCGCGATGGCATCGTAGTCCGCGCACTGACCGTAAATGTCGGTGACAACCACCGCCCTCGGCAGGTCGTAACGGCTCCCGCTGTCTTCAAGCATGTCCCCGAGCCGCTGCGGATCCATGTTCCAGGAGCAGTATTCCGAATCCACAAACACGGGGCGGGCCCCCAGGTAAACGATGGGCGCCACCCCGCCGATAAAGGTCAAGGCCGATGCCGCCACCGTATCGCCCGGCCCGACCCCGATGCATTTGAGGGCGAGGTGGATGGCCGCGGTGCCGGAAACCACAGCCAAAGTATACGGAAATCCGGATTTCCTTGCAATTTCTTTTTCAAAGGCATCCACCTGAGGGCCCAGCGGGGCGATATAGTTGCTTTGGGTCGCCTCTTCGATATACGCTTTCTCCCCGCCGCCGAGATGCGGCGGTGAAAGATGGATTCGTTCAGGCATAAGCGTTTTTCCTTCCGCCACGGATCGGCCCGGCGGGATTGCCGGCCCAGACTTCGCCTGCCGGGACCGATCGGGTCAAAACAGCCCCCATCCCCAGCACCGCCCCACGCCCTACACGCAGCCCCTGGCGGATGGATGCCGACTGTCCCACCCACACAAGCGGGTCCAGGACGACATTGCCTCCGATGCCCGCCAGTGCGGCGATCATGCAGAAATCCCCCACGGATACGTCGTGTCCGATAAACGCCCCGCCGTTGACGATGCAATGGGCGCCGATCATCACCCCCGTGGTGACAGTGGCGTTGGGCCCGATGACCGATCCTTCGCCCACCGCTGCATGCGACGGGTCGACGGCCGCTGCCGGGTCGATGAGCGTGGCAAATGCCGGGCCGCCGGTCGAATGCTCGCCGGACTCCCCG
>SLJY01000171.1 GCA_007134875.1 Desulfobacterales bacterium | reverse complement strand
CTGGAGATGGATTTTTCGGACCGCCCGGCCATCCGGGGGCAATTGGAGGGGCCAATCAGCTTCGGGTTCAACGTGGTGGATGAAAACGACCGGCCCATTTTGTTCGACGACACGGTCCGCCCATTTCTCTTCGAATTCATGGCCCGGCGGGTCAACGTGCAGCTTGCGCGCCTGAAGGAAAAAAATCCCAATGCATTCATGTTCATCGACGAGCCGGGGCTTCAATTTCTTTTTTCCGCCATGTCCGGCTATGGGGACGTCAAGGCGAAATACGACATGGAACAGTTTTTCCAGTTGATCGACCGGCCGCGCGGGGTTCATTTGTGCGGAAACCCGGATTGGGATTTCCTGCTCAACCTGGACATGGATATCCTGTCGCTGGATCTGTACACCAATCACGACGTATTTGCCTCCTATGCTCCGGCGGTAAAACGTTTTCTGGACAGGGGCGGCGTCTTGTCCTGGGGGATCGTGCCGAGCAACGAGGAGCCCTTTGAAAAGGAGTCCCTGGAATCGCTGGAAAACCTGCTGGAAGAAACCTGGGAGAGGCTGCTCCGTAAAGGAATCGACCGGGAAATGCTGCTGGCCCGGAGCCTGATTTCCCCGGCCACCTGCTGCCTGGTCAACCCGGATATCGAAAAGACCGTCGAAAGCGCTTTTGCCTTCACCCGCAGACTCTCCGCCCACTTGCGGGAAAAATACAGCCTGGCATGATTTCGACAGGCGGCCGGGATTGCAGCCCATACCTGCCGGTGATAAAACGCTTTGAAATTCGGCTCGGATATGGTTATTATGCACTGGTTATTAATATCAATTCTGACGGCTTCGTAAAAAATCCGTTATCTGGGCCTGTACGCGATTCTGACGAATTTCACTTACGCTATCTCTTCAGGTACGCTGCATTCATAAGGAATCGCGCAAGCCATGATCCTGAACGTTTTACAAAGTCGTCGGGGCGCGACTTTTTTATGAGCGCATCAATTCTATCCTATAGCGCAAGAAATTGCAGGAGGAGCGGCATGTGGGAATATACGGACAAGGTAAGGGATCATTTTCTGAACCCCAGAAACGTCGGTGAAATCGAAAAACCGGACGGCGTGGGGGAAGTCGGTTCCATGGCCTGCGGGGATGCCCTGAAGCTGATGTTCACGGTGGATGAAAACGAACGGATCGCGGACGTCAAGTTCCAGACCTTCGGCTGCGCAAGCGCCATCGCATCGTCTTCGGCATTGACGGAGATGATCATGGGAAAGACCGTGGGCGAGGCGGAAAAAATTACCAACGACGACATCGCAGCCTACCTGGGCGGGCTTCCGAAGGAGAAAATGCACTGCTCGGTCATGGGAAAGGACGCCCTGAAAAAAGCCATTCTCCATTACCGGGGTCTTGAGGAGCCGGATATCGACGGGGATGTCGTCTGCGAGTGTTTCGGCGTGACCGACAAGGCCATTGAGGCCTCCGTGCGGGACAACAAGCTCCAGTACGTGGAGGAGGTTACCAATTACATCAAGGCGGGCGGCGGATGCGGCCAGTGCCATGACGCCATCCGGGAGATCGTCGAGCGGGTATACAAAAAGGCCGAGGCCGCGCCAGAACCGAAAAAGAAGATGACCAACATCGAAAAGATCAAGCTGATCGAAGAAACCCTGGAGCGGGAAATCAAGCCGGCGCTGGAAAAGGACGGCGGGAGCATCGAGCTGGTGGATGTGGACGGCGCCGCCGTGTACGTGAAGCTGATCGGAACGTGCGCCACCTGCGCCGCTTCGGAGCTGACGCTGAAAAATTATGTCGAAGAGAAACTCAGGGAGTTTGTATCCCCGGACCTCGTGGTCGAGGAGGTGAGGCAATGAAGACGATTTACCTGGACAACAACGCCACCACCCGCGTGGCGCCCGAGGTGGTGGAAAAGATGGTGCCGTATTTCTCGGAATATTACGGCAATCCGTCGAGCATGCACACGTTCGGGGGAATGGTGGGCAAGCAGATCATGGAGGCCCGCGAAAAAGTGGCGGAGCTGATTAACGCGGACCCCGGTGAGATCATCTTCACATCCTGCGGCACCGAAAGCGACTCCACGGCCATCCATGCGGCGATTCAGTCCAACCCGAAAAAACGGCATATCATCACCACGCGGGTGGAGCATCCGGCCGTAAAGAACCTCTGCGAGCACCTGGCCAAGACTGGATACCGGGTCAGCTGGGTTCCGGTGGACCGGGAGGGCCGGCTCGACACGGATTACCTGTCACAGCGGATGACCGAGGATACCGCCATCGTCAGCATCATGTGGGCCAACAATGAAACCGGCGTGATGTTTCCCGTGGAAGAAATCGCTCGGATGGCTGCGGAAAAAGGGATCGCGTTTCATACGGATGCCGTCCAGGCCGTGGGAAAGGTTCCGGTGGATGTGAAAAAAACGGATATTAACATGCTGGCGCTGTCCGGCCACAAGTTTCATGGACCCAAGGGGGTGGGGGTTCTTTATGTGAAGAAGGGAACCAAGTTCGCACCGTTTCTGATCGGCGGACACCAGGAAAAGGGGCGCCGGGGCGGCACGGAAAATGTGGCTTCCATTATCGGCATCGGAAAGGCCGCGGAGCTGGCCGGCAAGGATCTCGCTGGCGGGGAGATGGATCGGGTCCGCGCCCTGCGCGACAGGCTGGAAGCGGAAATCCTCGAAAAGATACCCAATACCCTGTTAAACGGCAGCCGGGAAAACCGTCTCCCGAATACCCTCTCCGTAAGCTTCGAATACGTGGAGGGAGAGTCGATCCTGTTGATGCTCGATCAGCTTGGGGTTTGCGCATCTTCGGGCTCCGCGTGCACGTCCGGGACGCTGGAGCCCTCCCATGTTCTAAGGGCACTTGGGGTTCCTTTCACTGCCGCCCATGGTTCGATCCGCTTTTCGCTTAGCACCTATACCACCCCGGAAGAAATTGAAACCCTTGCAGCCGAGCTGCCGCCATTGATACGAAAGCTGAGGGATATGTCGCCTTTCTGGAAAAAGGAGGCTTCCTGCAGCACCCAGTAACGAACCGCAAAGTGGTATGAAAGGAAACGATACATTGGCTATGACCGAAGAAACCGGAGATACCGGAACCTGCAAGGATGGATCCGCCACCTATTCGGACTTCCGGCGGCGTCTTCCGGGGGTGATAGATGCCGTTGTCGCTGCATCCGGCAGGCAGGGGCACTACGCCCATATCGACTACGAGCCGATTCCGTCGGAGGACGCCATTGTCGACATCCTGGAAAAACTCAGGCAAATCCTTTTTCCGGGCTATTTCAACCGTGAAAAAGTGGACCCGATCAATTTGAAATACCAGCTTGGCCAGTTGACATCGGCGGTGTTCGACATGCTCTCCGAACAGGTTTGCCGGGCCGTGCGATATGAATGCTTCAAGTACGAGCTTCCGTGCTCGGACTGCATGCAGCGCGGCTACGAAACGGCGCTTTCCTTTCTGGAGGGGATTCCGGAGCTTCAGGCCACCCTTACAGCGGACGTGGATGCCGCCTACCACGGCGATCCGGCCGCAAAAAGCTGTGATGAGATTATCTTCAGCTACCCCGGGATGTATGCCATTACGGTCTACCGGATTGCGCACAGGCTGCATGAAATGGGTGTTCCCCTGATCCCGCGGATCATGACGGAGCATTCCCACAGCCTGACGGGCATCGATATCCACCCGGGTGCAGAGATCGGCAAAAGCTTCGTGATTGATCATGGAACGGGCATTGTGGTTGGGGAAACCTCGATTATCGGTGATAATGTCCGAATTTACCAAGGCGTTACCATCGGGGCGCTGTCCGTGCCGGAGGACCGGTGCGAGGACATGCGGGGGGTGAAGCGCCATCCCACCATCGAGGACAACGTGGTGATCTATTCCGGCGCCACAATATTGGGCGGCAAAACCATCATCGGCACCCGGTCGGTGATTGGCGGCAACGTTTGGCTGACCGAGTCGATTCCGCCGCGCACCACGGTCCTTATCGAAAATCCCCGGCTGATTTACCGCAGAAACGGGGAAGCCTGCGGAGCCGATGCTTCAGGGGACGAGGGGGCGTGAGGGCCGGATGCGCGGCAGGGGCTGAAAGCGGAGGGCGGAAGGCGGAACTCAGAGCTCAGAAGTCAGAGGTTTAAAGGGTCCCGCGTTTTGGGGGGAATATGAATTCAATGGGGAGAGAGCCTTGCCATGAATGTGTATGAAAACATTGCCGCGGTATACGGCAAAACACCACTAGTGCGGCTCAACCGGATCGCCCAGGGGTTGAAGGCCGATGTGTTTGCGAAGCTCGAATTTTTCAATCCCCTGGGAAGCGTGAAGGACCGGATCGGCGTGTCCATGATCGAGCGGGCGGAACAGGAAGGCCGGATAGGCCCGGAGACCGTGATTGTCGAGCCCACCAGCGGCAATACCGGCATCGCGCTGGCCTATATCTGCGCCGCGCGGGGCTACCGGCTTCAGCTCACCATGCCGGAGACCATGAGCATGGAAAGAAAAAAGCTTCTTGCGCACCTGGGCGCCCAACTGGTGCTCACGCCGGGCGAAAAGGGTATGAGCGGGGCCATTGAAAAGGCGCGTTGGATGGTGTCCGAAAATCCGGATGCCTTTATGCCCGACCAGTTTTCCAACCCGGCCAACCCGGCGGTACACAGCAGGACCACGGCCGAGGAGATTTGGAACGACACGGATGGCGCCGTGGACATATTCGTTTCCGGCGTGGGGACAGGCGGCACCATCACGGGGGTTTCCCGCGTGATCCGGGATCGGAGGCCCGGATTTTCGGCTGTTGCCGTCGAACCGGCCGACTCCCCGGTTCTTTCCGGGGGAAAGCCCGGACCCCACAAGATCCAGGGGATCGGCGCCGGGTTCGTGCCGGATATCCTGGACCGGGGCGTGGTGGACGAGGTCGTGAGCGTTTCCAATGACGACGCGTTTGCCACCGCGCGAAAGCTCGCATCCAGCGAAGGCCTGCTCTGCGGCATATCCTCCGGGGCCGCCGTCCACGCGGCCCTGCTTGTGGCGGCCCGGCCAGAATCCGCCGGCAAGTGCATCGTAACGGTCCTCCCGAGCACGGGGGAGCGCTATCTCAGCACGCCGCTTTTCCTGGAATAAACAATCCGGTCGGCCTTTCTGCCGTATCTGCATGCACTGAACAAAATCCGGAATAAAAGGAAAAAACAATGGAGAACAAAAGGCTTGAGACCCTTTGCCTGCATGCCGGGCACACCCCCGATACAGACACCGGTTCGCGGGCGGTCCCCATCTATCGAACCTCCTCCTATGTATTCAAGGATTCCGCACATTCCGCGGACCTTTTTTCACTCAAAGTGCCAGGCAACATCTACACCCGCCTCATGAACCCCACAACCGATGTGCTGGAAAAACGGATGGCGGCACTCGACGGCGGGCAGGCGGGCCTTGCGGTGGCATCGGGCACGTCGGCGATTTTTTACGCCATCATCAACATTTGCAAGACGGGAGACCGGGTGGTATCCGCGGATAACCTCTACGGCGGAACCTACACCATGTTCAACGATATCCTCCCCCAGTTCGGAATTACCGTGGATTTCGTGGATCCGCGCGATCCGGCCAATTTTGCCGCAGCCATAACGGATCAGACCCGCGCGGTGTTTGCCGAGACCATCGGCAATCCCGCACTGGAATTCACGGACCTGGAGTTGGTTGCCGCCATCGCGAAGGAGCATCGGCTGCCCTTTGTCGTCGATTCCACCTTTACCACGCCGTATTTACTCCGGCCCATCGATTACGGCGCGGATGTCGTGGTCCATTCGGCCACCAAGTGGATCGGCGGTCATGGGACGGGCATCGGGGGCGTGGTGGTGGATGCCGGCACCTTCGACTGGACGGATCCGAAGTTCGAATTGTACAACACGCCGGATCCCAGCAACTTCAACCTCCGGTTCGGCCATGACCTGGGGG
>SLJY01000049.1 GCA_007134875.1 Desulfobacterales bacterium | reverse complement strand
TTACGCGCGATTTCTCAGAATTTGCGGCTTACGCCTTGTAAACATACACGTACGCCAAGTACGCTGCATTCTTCGAAATCGCGCAAGCCTTGATCTTGAACTTTTTACAAAGCCGTCAGATAGAGACTTTTTACGAGTGCATCAAAAATTGAGCCGGACGCAGGGATTGGCGAAAAAGAAGGTTTTCGCTCAGGCGCTATGTATCTTGGCGAAAGAGGCTCAGTGTTTCGAACAGTTGTTTTTATCCCTTCACGCCCATTTTTTCATAGATGCGGTACATGTAGGTTTTTACGGTCGACTCGGAGATGCCAAGCTCGGCGGCGGCCATTATCATGAACATCCCTGTGTATATTGCAATCGGGGAATCTCCCGCCTGGAGATTCGTGAGCGCGACCATGCCGAGAACCACCTCGCACACCATTGCCGGATCCGGGTTCGCGGATGCGATGCGCCTTGATGCCGCGGCACCGGTAATATAAAAAACCAATTCGCTTCCGGGCAGGCAGGTTAAACCCGCGTAGGCCGGCATCATAAATGCATGAATCAGACCGCTTACAATCTGGAATAGAAATATGAAGGGAAGGTAGCGCAAAAGGGTTGCTGTTCCGAACGCCGCATTAACGGCGGGGAGGCGGAGGTGGGGTGCGGGTATGGCGGCAAGCGGCATGGAAACGGCGACAAATGCCAGATACTATGCGCTCGACAAAAATGGCCAGCAACGATATGATGAAACGTATGCATCCCGGTCGTATTTGCGGAGCGTCAGGAAGGCAAGCGTTTCGAAGCGGATGCATCCGGAGCGGGCCGCATAAAGGGGCGGCTTTTATCTGCCGGGGGGCGGGGTGCCCGGCTGAGAAAATTCCAACGGGAAAGGAAGGATAAATGGCTGCAGTCGAAACGGTATATCACGGCAACGTTGCGGTAGTCCGACTGGCCAACAAACCGGCCAACGCCATTGGCAGGGAGTTGGTGGCGGATTTGTCGGCCGCGCTTGGAGATGCCCGCCATAAGGCCGGAGCCATGGTGCTTTGCGGGGGAACGAAGTTTTTCAGTATCGGGATCGACCTGCCGTTCCTGCTGACCCTGGAACGCCGGGAAATGGCCGATTTCTGGGATTCTTTTACCGGTTTGTGCTATGATCTCTATGCGGTGGAGATTCCGGTGGTCTGCGCATTGGCGGGTCATGCGGTGGCAGGCGGCAACATACTTGCCCTGAGCGCGGATTTCCGGTTTGGAAGCCGCGGGAAGAATCGGATCGGCCTCAACGAGATTAAATTGGGTGTTCCGGTCCCCGGGCCTGCGGATCTCATTTTGCGCCAGGTCGTGGGAGACCGTGTGGCGACCAGGATGATGTACGAAGGGAATTTTCTGTCGTTCGAGGAGGCGGAGACGGTGGGCTTGATCGACGAGCTCCACCCGGCGGATTCCGTCGAAAAAAGGGCTGTCGAAAAAGCTGCGCTACTGGCGAGCTTTGAGCAGAAAGCCTTTTCAGTGATCAAAAACGGGCGGGTGGACGAGGTGCGAAACAGGCATCTCGAAACGGTGCGGGAGAAAAACGAGCGCTTCCTCGACTGCTGGTTCACTGAACCGGTAAGGCAAAAACTGTCGGAGGCCGCGAAAAAATTCTGATTTCACTATTATTCGTTATGCGTTGACATGGTCGCTGTATAGGGGGTATGTATTTTAAAGTCGCTGGTTTTTTCGGTCATGGATCCGGGCAGTTCAGGTTGAAATGGAAAAAGATTGCGCTGACGAAAAAATGAAAGAGCCGGAAACATCCGATGCACGGCTGCGCGCACAGAAATCGAGGCTGGCAAAGACCCTGCGTTCCGTTCGTGAGGTAAATGCCGCCTTGGAAGAGGCCCTTGCCGACTGCAGCCGGAAGCGCATGCACGCCGACCTTTTAAGCATGGAACTCGAGCAGGTGTTCAACTGCTGTACCGACCCCATGTGGGTCGTTCGTGAGGATGGTGCGGTTGTGCGCATCAACAAGGCCATGGCCGATTTACTGGGCCGGTCCCGGGAGGAGGTCGTCGGAAACTCCTGCGTCGATGTGCTGGGTGAGCATTGCAGCCCGGACGGCGCCTGTCCGGTGAAATCCTGCAAGCGGGCCGGAATGCTTCACACCTACGAGGTTAACAGGCCCTTTGCATCCGGGGGGAGCCGGTACTTTCTGGTTTCCACGGCGTCCCTGATGACAATCGACGGCTTATCGGGTTTTGTGGCGCAATACAAGGATATTACCCCCCAGAAGCAGGCCAAGCAGATAATGGAGCAGGCCAATGCCGAGTTGGAGCGCCTTGCCGGAATCGACGGTCTGACAGGTGTTTCAAACCGCAGGACGTTCGATAACGCCCTCCGGGAGGAGTGGAACAGGCTTAGCCGGGAAAAGCGTAACCTTTCTGTTGTACTGTGTGATATCGACCATTTTAAAGGCTACAACGACACCCTGGGGCACCAGTCGGGGGATGACTGCCTCCGGAAGGTGGCCCGCGCACTGGAGGCTTCCTGCGGAAGACCTGCGGATCTGGTTGCCCGTTACGGGGGCGAAGAATTCGTGTTTCTGCTTCCGGAAACCCCCCCGGAAGGGGGTATGCGTGTGGCGGAAGCCGCGCGGGAGAAGGTTGCCGGGCTTGCCTTGCATCATCCGAGGTCGCCGGTGTGCGCCTATGTTACAATGAGTTTCGGAGTGGCGGGAGCTGTCTGCCGACCGGAGGATTGTCCGGATGCGCTGCTCGAGAAGGCCGATGTCGGCCTGTATCAGGCAAAGAAACAGGGGCGCAACCGGGTATGCGCGGCGTAATGCCGGCAAAAGCCTTTGCCGTCAACGCCGATTTTGTGCAAAGTTGCCAAAGGATTGAAAAGATGAAAAAAACAGTATTTTTTTTCGTGATATTGCTGGTTGGCCTGTTCACGTTCCAGTCATGCGCGACGACCGATCCGTATACAGGAGAGCAGAAAACCAGCAAGACGACATGGGGCGCGCTTATCGGTGCCGCAGGAGGGGCTGCAGTGGGTGCGCTCACGGGAGACGACAGCAGGGACCGGCGCAAGCGCGCCCTGATTGGCGCAGGCATCGGCGGTGTCTCGGGAGGTGCCGTGGGCGCCTACATGGACCGGCAGGAAGCCGCCCTGCGGGAGCGGCTCCAGGGTAGCGGGGTCAGCGTCACGCGAAACGAAGACCGGATTGTTCTGAACATGCCCGGGCACATCACGTTCGCCATCGACAGCGCCGATATCGATGCCGATTTTTACGATGTACTGAATGCCGTCAGCTTGGTGCTTGTGGAATACGACCAGACCCTGGTTGCCGTCACCGGGCATACCGACAGCACGGGGCCGGTCGATTACAACCAGAAGCTCTCCGAGCGGCGTGCGGAAAGCGTTGCGCGGTACTTGCAGGCTCAGGGGATAGAGCCCATGCGCCTCATGCCCCGTGGAATGGGGATTCACGCCCCTATTGCAAGCAATGAAACGGCGCAGGGCAGGCAGCAGAACCGACGCGTTGAAATCGAGCTGGAACCGATCGTGAGCGAAGGGTGACGACTTCGTAAAAGTCCAATATCTTCGTTACGTGCGATTTCTCAGAATTTCATGTACGCCAAGTACGCTGTGTTCTTCGAAATCGCGCCAGCCTTGATCTTGGACTTTTTTACAAATCTGATGGTAAACACCCGGAAAGACAGTAAGAATGCATCAAGGAGCCGGGAGCGGTACTGGCCGCCGCTTCCGGCTCCCTATTCCCCGGGGCTTGTTTCTCCCGCCTTGGGGTGTTTCGTTTCCACTTCCACCGCATCCACGCCCTGAAACCCCCGGGGCAGTTTTTTTCCCCGCTGTCCCCGGTTTCCCATGAAATTGGCGAGGTTGCCGAACACCATCCGGAAGTGGCGGCGGCCGGCATAGATGGTCAAGGCGGCGCCCTCCGGGAAGACAACCAGGTGTTTTAGCCGGTCCGTTCCGGCTTTGAAATCCTTCGCGGCGATGTGGATGATCTTGTTCCCTTTTCCCTTTGGCAGTTCCGGGAGTTCCGACAGGCCGAAGACGAGCATCCTTCCCTCCGCCGTCACGGCCGCGGCGTATCGCTCGGCCGGATTGCCGGTGACATGCAGGGGGTCAAGGGGCGATGCCCCCTCCGGCAGCGTGATCAGGGCTTTTCCTTTCTGGTTGCGGGTGTGCAGGTTTTCCAGCAGCGTAACGAATCCGTATCCCGCATTGCTTGCAATCAGAACCCGCTGCTTCGGCGCCCCCATCAGGATGCTGATGAACCTTGAGTCCTGCGGGTTTTTGAAAAAACCGGTAAGCGGTGTCCCGTGGCTGCGCGCCGACGGCAGCCCGGCCACGGGAAGACAGTAGGTGCGGCCGGTGGAGTCCAGGAACACCGCATGCTGGTTGCTCCGGCCGCAGGCAGCGGCCAGAAAGCCGTCGCCGGCTTTATAGTTTAGTTCCTGGGGATCGACGTCGTATCCTTTTGCCATCCGCACCCACCCCTGTTCCGAGAGAACGACCGTGACGGGCTCCGCCGGGGGGGCCGTCTCTTTGGCCATGGCCTTTGCCTCTTTTCCGGTTGCGATCTGCGTTCTCCGGTCGTCCCCGAACGCCTTTGCATCCGCGGTGAGTTCCTTTTTGACCAGCGTTTTCATCCGGGCTTCGGAGGAAAGCGTTTTTTCAATGGACGAACGCTCCTTTTCCAGGTTTTTATTTTCGGCGGCCAGCTTTTTTTCCTCCAGCCTGGCCAGGTGCCGGAGCCGGAGCTGCAGGATCGATTCCGCCTGTATTTCGCTTAAGCCGAATTCCTCGATCAGAAGGGGCTTTGGCGCGTCGTTTTCCCGGATGATGGCAATCACGCGGTCCAGGTCCAGGTAGGCGGCAAGAAGTCCCTCCAGGATATGAAGGCGGGCGTTGACCTGTTCGAGACGGTGGGAAAGGCGTCTTCTCACCGTCTCGATGCGGAAGGCGAGCCATTCCGACATAAGCTCGAAAAGCGGCTTCACTCGAGGCTTTTTGTCCGTGCCGATCATGTTGAGGTTGATCCGGCAGGTTTTTTCCAGGTCGGTTGTGGCGAACAAGTGAAGCATGATCGATTCGCGCTCCGCCCGCCGGGAGGCAGGCACGATGACAAGCCGCACGGGCTCCTCGTGATCCGATTCGTCGCGGATATCGGCAACCATGGGGAGTTTTTTCGCTTCGATCTGCAACGCCACCTGTTCCATGATCCGGGCGGGCGATACCTGGTGGGGCACCTCGTATATGACGATATCGCCGTTTTCCTCCCGCCATGCCGCCCGCATGCGGATGGAGCCGTGGCCTGTGCGGTAGACCCCGGCGATTTCCTCTCTCGTGGAGATGATTATCGCTCCACCGGGATAGTCCGGCCCCTGGACATATTCGCACAGCGCATCCACGCCCGTTTCCGGGTGATCGATCAGGTGGATCAGGGCGTCCGTCACTTCCCCGGCATTATGGGGCGGAATATCGGTTGCCATACCCACTGCAATGCCCGTGGTTCCGTTTAGCAGTATGCTGGGAAGCCGGGCCGGCAGCGTGGCCGGCTCCAGCAGCGACCCGTCGAAGTTGGGTATCCAGTCGACCGTTCCCATGCCCAATTCGGATAAAAATACATCGGCGAACGGGGAGAGCCTGGCCTCGGTATATCGCATGGCAGCAAAGGATTTCGGGTCGTCCACGCAGCCGAAATTTCCTTGGCCGTCGATAAGGGGGTAGCGGTAGGAAAAGGACTGGGCCATGAGCACCATGGCCTCGTAGCAGGCCGTATCCCCGTGGGGGTGGAATTTGCCCAGCACATCGCCCACGGTGCGGGCGGACTTCTTGTGCTTGGATGTATTTTTGAGTCCCAGCTCGGACATGGCGTAAAGAACCCTGCGCTGAACCGGCTTGAGCCCGTCGCCGATGAAGGGAAGCGCGCGGTGCATGATCACGGCCATGGCGTAGTTGAGATAGGCTTTTTCGCTGTAGTCCGAAATGGTTATGGATTCAAGCTCGCTCGGGGCATCGGTTTTCATATCTCGGCCAGGTTCCCTTTTTCTTCGAGCCACCGCCGCCGGGCGGGGGCGTGCTTTTTCCCCAGCAGCATGTCCATCATGCCGTAGAGTTTTTCCGGGTCGTCCATATCGGCGCTCAGGCGTACCAGCCGACGCGTGTCCGGGTCCATGGTGGTCTCCCGGAGCTGCACGGGGTTCATCTCGCCCAGCCCCTTGAAAAGCTGCACGGCGGCTTTCCGGTTCTTTTTCTCATGCTTTTTGATGATATCGTTTTTTTCCGTTTCGTCCAGCGCGTAGAAGACCTGTTTGCCGATGTCGATCCGGTAAAGGGGCGGCAGCGCCACATAAACCCGGCCGGCATCCACCAGTGCTTTGAAATGCTTCAGGAACAAGGCGCATAGCAGGGTGGCGATGTGAAGGCCGTCCGAGTCCGCATCCGTCATAATGATGGTTCTTCCGTAGCGTATGCCGTTGGTCTCAGCGGATCCTGGGTCCATGCCGACGGCCACCGCGATATCCCGCACCTCTTTAGAGGAGAATATGGCGTCGGAATCCACCTCCCAGGTGTTGAGAATCTTTCCCCGCAGGGGTAAAATGGCTTGGTACTGGCGGTTTCTGGCCTGCTTGGCCGAACCGCCGGCCGAGTCTCCCTCCACAAGGAAGAGCTCGCAGCGCTCGAGATCCTGGCTGACGCAGTCGGCAAGCTTCCCGGGCAGGGTCGGGCCTGCGACCGCTTTTTTCCTGGGCACTTTTTTGGCCGCCCGGATTCGGGTGCGGGCCGCGTCAATGGCGATTTCCGCGATCTTCTCACCGATTTCGGGGTTCTGGTTGAGCCACAGGCTGAATGCGTCCTTGACGGTGGCGGATATGAACGTCGTAGCCTGGCGGGACGCAAGGCGTTCCTTGGTCTGCCCGGAAAATCGCGGATCGGCCATCTTGGCGGACAGCACATAGCTGCAGCGTTCCCAGACATCGTCCGGCGCAAGGCGGACAGCCTTGGGCAGCAGTCGGCGCAGTTCGCAAAACTCCCGCAGGGCATGGAGAAGTCCCTGACGGAATCCGGTTACATGGGTGCCGCCATGGAGGGTCGGGACGAGGTTTACGTAGCTTTCGGCCACGATCTCCCCGGGATCCGGAAGCCAGGTGCACGACCAGGCAACCTCTTCGTCGACGCCTTCGAACTTCCCGGTAAAAGGGATTTCGGGAACCGCCGGTATACCGTTGAGGCTTTCCCGGAGGTACTGATCAAGGCCGGTGGTGAAATGCCAGCTCTCCGTGCTGCCGGTGTTTTCGTCCGTGAATGTGATGGAAAGGCCCGTGCAGAGGACCGCCTTGGCGCGGAGATCGTGCCGGAGGCGGCTGACGGAGAACGACGGGTAGTCGAAATATGCCGGATCGGGCAGGAACCGCAATACGGTGCCCGTGTTGCGCCGGGCCGTGGTGCCGGTTTCACAAAGATCGCTTACCTTGTTTCCGCCCTCGAAAGCGATTTCATAGATTTTTCCGCCTCTGCGGATTTCGACGTCCAGGCGGGCGGACAGGGCGTTGACCACGGAAACGCCGACTCCGTGCAGCCCCCCGGAATAGCGGTAGTCCTTTCCGGAAAACTTGGCGCCTGCGTGCAGGCGCGTCATGATCACCTCAACCCCGGAAATGCGCTCCGTGGGATGCTGGTCCACGGGCATTCCCCGGCCGTTATCGGAAACGGACAGCGATCCGTCCGCAAAAAGGACGACCCGGATGGTATCCGCATGCCCGGCAATCGCTTCGTCCACGGCGTTATCGATCACCTCCCGGGCCATGTGGTCCGGCCGGTGGGTATCGGTGTACATCCCGGGACGCCTTCGAACCGGGTCGAGTCCTTCCAGAATCTCCACGGAGTCGGCGTTGTATGCCGACGGATTCCGGGGGGCGGTGGCAAACAGCTCGTCTTCTTTCAATATTGCGGCTCTTTATGCTGTTGGTGGTCAATGACCGGAATTTCCGGCTGGGGTCCGGACCGGATCGCGGGCAAACGATGTGCCGGCTTTATGAACGCAAAATGCCTGGGTTTGTTCAGGCACTATGTACCATTTTGTCCGCCGGGATTGCAAGGCGGCCGTGCAAAAAAACAATGATGGCAAACGGGGGCGCCGGTTCGAATGCCCCTGTTTATCGGAGTTCTGATGGCGGGAGGCGTGGATTTTATCCGTGAGTCCGGCCGGCCTGTTCGCCGGCCGGTATGCCGTGTTTATAGGCGATCTTGTCGAACATGATGACCATGCCGGCTGTCAGGGTATAGAGCGAATCCAGATCGAGGTTTTCAGCTGCGGTCTCGTCATAATAGATGTGGAGGCTTGAATCGATTCCGTCTTCTGGCTCCCAGTAACACACGATAACCGGCAGCAGCGGAAGGGGGTACATGATCACCGCCACATCGGAGTCCACGGGCCCTTCCACGCGCCGGCCGTTGAAGATATCCAGCATGTCCCGGAAAAGATCGGGATAGCTGTCGGCGATTGCCTGCAGGGGCTTTTCGCATCGCTGCCGAAAAAGGGAATAGCGTTCCATGCCGCCCTTGAGCTCCCGGAAGGTGATCCAGTTGCCGGAAAGCGGCCTGCCTTTGCCGTTAAGGACATAATTCAGCACAGGCACCGCAAGCCAGGGGTTGATGTGAATCTCCGAGGATAGCGTTCCGTTGGTGTGGACGTTGAAATCCTTTCCCATGACCTTGACCGTGAGCTTTTTTCCGTCGTATTTGCCGCCGGTACGGCCTGCCGCTTCGGCCAGATCGATTCCGGGAATTTTTGCCTTGAGAAATTCCACGGCATCGCGCATGTCCTCTTCGATGGTGTTGGGTTTTTCGGTCTCCCCGCCGTATTTTTCCAAAACGTCGTGCGACAGGTGAGGGCACTGGTCCAAGGGTTTGCGGTTTTTAAAAACCGCCACGGCAAATGCCAGGCAAGTTTTTTCGTTGCAATCCATGCAGTTGGTTTGCGGCAGGAGCTTGTATATCTCCATGGGGTTATTGATGCGTGTCATGGGTTTTCCTCTTTAGCGGACGAACGAAAATCGTTTTATTCGCCAATCTCTGCGTCCGGCTCAAATTTATTGAACCCGTAAAAGTCGCGATCCGACGGCTTTGTAATTTGACGAAAAATCCAGGTTTTCGCCCGCCCACTTTTAAAAAGCGGTTTGTTTGAGATCATCGATGATTTTTCCCATGGCCTCGCCCGCCCGCATGGGAATGTAGACATCCGATACCGGGGAAAACGCATTTTCATTGGGGTTGACCACGATGACGGTTGCCCCGGACTGTTTGGCCTCGAAGGGGAGGTACGCCGCCGGGTAGACCATCCCGGAGGTCCCGATGGCCAGAAGCACATCGCAGCTTCTGGCTGCGTTAAATGCCTGGGGGATATTCTGGACAGCCTCGCCGAACATCACCACGTCGGGCCGGGTCACGGCATCGCACTCGGGGCAGGGAGGCATAAGGGATGCGATGTTTTCTATAGTAAAATCTTCGATTTCATATGCCTTTTGAAGTGTTTCCCGGATGAGCTGCCGCCGGTCCTTCGGTTCGGTGCAGCCGCACGAAAGGCACCGGATGCGGAAGCCGTTTCCGTGAACCTCGATGACATCGGTATTTCCCGCTTCGATGTGCAGGTTGTCGATGTTTTGTGTAATGACCGTGCGCAGGATACCCATCTGTTCCAGGTGGCCCAGGGCGAGATGGGCCGGGTTGGGCTCGGCCCTTTCGAAGGTTTCGAGCAATTCAATGAAAAAGGGCAGCAGTTTGTGCGGGTTGGTTGTCAGCGTGCGGATCAGGCCGTCCGAGGTTCCCACTTCGGCCGGATTGAGCTTTTCCCACACACCCCCCGGATCCCGGAAGGTTGCGATGCCGCTTTCCGCCGATATTCCCGCCCCGCAGGACGCAACGGCACGTTTTGCGTTTGCCAGGATATTGGCTGCTCGTTTGATTTCCGTTTCAGTACTCATTGTATCCCTCCTGCATTGGGCATTTCAGGACAACATAATGACGATTCGTCATTTTTCAACATAGTCGATTGTTCAACAATCGCTCGTTATTGTACCCGGTAACGGACCCATTTGCAAGTTTGCAGCGCCGGATGTCCCAAGCAACCCGCACGTCGGGTTTTTAAAATTTACTCATTGATTCGGCTCGTTTGATGGTTTATTTCATTGAAACCAACATTGGTTATGATGCGCTTCCTTCGTCAGCGGATCCTATGCGTTCCCATTCAATAAGATGTGCTGATGGAAAAAGCACATCATTGCAATAGGATGTGCTGGCAAAGGAAGCGTATCAAACATACAATCAGGAGGGATACGGATGGCAGAACATAAAGCCCCGGAACGCATCGATCTGGATATGGAGTCCCTGGGATACGGGAACTTTCTGAGCGCGTGGTTCTATAAAGGAAAACGGGGAAATTTCCTGGTCGACCCGGGCCCGGCAGCGACCATCGATCACCTTGTCGCCGAAATACGGGCTCGGGGTGCGGAAACACTGGACTGGATTCTTTTGACGCACATTCACCTGGATCATGCCGGGGGGGTGGGGCACCTGGCCCGACATTTTCCGGCGGCCCGGGTGGTATGCCACGAAAAAGCCGTCGAACACCTGATTGATCCGGCCCGGCTTCAGGAAGGATCGCTGAAGGTGCTGGGAAAAGTGGCCGAAGCATATGGTGAAATCCGTCCGGTATCGGCGGGCCGGGTTTGCTCGGCCGGAAGCGTCGACTTCGAGGAGGAAATCACCGTGATCCCCTCGCCGGGGCATGCCGCTCATCACCAGTGTTTCGTATTCCGGGACATTCTTTTTTGCGGCGAGTTGTACGGCGTCTTTCAGCAGCTGGCAGACGGTTTTTACCTGCGGCCGGCCACGCCGCCTCGATTCGTGGCCGATGTATTTTTTGACTCCATGGACGCTGTCCGCCCTTATGCGGACAGGACGCTTTGTTTCGGACACCACGGAGCCTATCCGGACGGCGCATTGGTGGCTGAAACCGCCGAAAAGCAACTTTCGTTGTGGATGGAAGTCATCGATTCCCAGCCGGACGGAGTGGAAGTGCGGCATGTTGTGGCGGAGCTTAAAAAGAAGGACCCGGAGTTCGCCCGCCTGGATCAGCTCTCTGCGAGAGACCGAAAGCGGGAGGCGTATTTTATTGGAAACACGCTTAAGGGGATCGCGGGGTACCTGGGAAAAACCCTATCCGGCTGATACGCTGTCCGTCAGATTTTTCCGCAACGTTAACGGCTTCGCCGTGCGTGGTTTGTTTCATCGCTGTTATCCCCGTTGTTGTATGGACTTGCGGAACAAAACACATCCGTGGTTCGTGGTTGTTCCGGGATGACATCCGGTTTTTCCCGGTCGATTTCATGGGGCCGGGTGCGGGATGTTACAGGCTGTTTTTCGGACAATCCCGTATACTATCACATTATACCCGAAAGGTTAACATTGCAGCTTTTTCCCCGCGGTGTTAGGATGCGCGAGAGTAATACCAATTGGTACGCAAAAACAGGCAACCGGGTACCCCGGCATGACGGATAATCCGAAAAATCAAAAAATATTGAAACGACTGGCGCCGGTACTGGTGTACGGACGACCGGTGCTGGTGTTCGCAGGCATGATCTGCGCCATAGCGGTGATGCTCAACCGGAATCCGGGGATCTTTTTCCTGGGGACGGTTCTTTTTTTCGTTTCCATGGTCTTCGATTTGGTCGACGGCTGGTTCGCGGAGCGTTTTCTGCCCAATACGAATCTTGCACGGCTGGCCGATCGCATGATGAACCGGATCGTGTATTCCATCGTATTTCCGCTGCTGGCAGTCGGCATGATGTGGCGTCTGCTGCATGCCGAGCCCGGCCACGAGGCCATCGAGCAGGTTCACGCGGTGTTTGTCCTGATATTGTGCGTGGCGGTTCTGATCCGGGATAATTTTGCGCATTTCATGCGGGGGTACGCCATCCGCTACGGCCAGGAGCCGGAGCTCCACGAGATCAATCGCCTGCGGACCATCGTTGCCGCCCCGCTGGGATTTGTCCTGTACATATACGCCTTTTATGTTCCGGCGGAGGGGACGCCCGCCATCCTTGACGGGTTTTTCGGTCGGATCGCAGGCATGCCGGTGGAGAATCTCCTGGTGATCGAAATCCTTTTTCTGGTCATCAATTTCGGGTCCATCGCGATGTATTGCCGGAAATACGGCACGTTTTTCCTCGATGAGCTCTGCCTGGACGACAATCTGCTGCGGCGGCGCATCCTGTCCGTTTTTCCCAATGCGCTGACCGTCATGAACGCCATCATGGGCCTGCTTGCCGTTTTTTTCGCATACCAGGGAAAAATGCTCGAATCCTACCTGCTGCTTATCGGTGCCGCCGTTTTCGATAAGCTTGACGGCGCCATGGCGAGACGTCTGGGACTGACTGAACCGCTTCCGGGCGATGGCTACAATAAAGGGGTGGCATTCGGGGCCCTTCTGGATGATATCGCCGACGGCATCAGTTTTTGCATTGCGCCGGCCTGGATATTCTATATCGCCGTATCGCCTTACCAGGACCCCCTTCTCCAATCCATTCCGGCCGGCCTGGTGGCCCTTGTCTATGCGGGCTCCGGTTTTGCAAGGCTTTGCTACTTTACCCTGGATAAAAATCCGATTCCCGGAATTTTCAAAGGTATGCCGACCCCCGCGGCGGCGCTTCTGGTGCTGGCTCCGCTGGTTATCCTGGGCCAGGCGCACGTCTCAGCCGCAGGACAGGATTCCGCGGTGATCGGTTTTTCCGTCGGCCTGATGCTTTTTGCATCCGTTTTGATGAATGTCTACCCGTTGAGGTATATTCATATGGGTCGGTTTATGGATAGAAATCCGTGGTTTACATGGGTGATGCTGGTGTTGGGGATCGTGTTCGTCTTTACCCCGTACTTTGGGTATCTCGCGTTTGCATTGATGGTATTCTATGCGTTTTCACCCCTTGCAACGCGGCGGATGGACCCGGAATCCGCCGCACGGGATCGGTAAACGTTTTTTTATCCTTCATCTCCTTCGTCGCCGTCTTCTATCAGCAGGCCGACGGCGGTTGCATATTTCAACGCCCTTTCCTCCGTAAACCGCGGAAGGGTATTGCCGGAAAGAAAATCGAAAGTGGTTTCCTCCAGGATCATGGTGTTGTTTTTCCGGCACAGGAAATAAAGGAAGCCCCGGAAAGCCGCAGCGGTTTTCGCCGGAGGCGATTCCTGGAATGAGGGGTAATCGATCTGCTTTGCATCCAGAAAAAAAGGGCGCTTTTCATCACTCAGAAACAGCAGAAAACGGATATCCTCCTCTCCGTCCCCCTCGTCCGGAATATACGCGGCCAGGGCGGCGATCCGTTCCCATTGGACATCGCGGAAGGGCTTTTCGCCGAGGTCGAGTCCGGCAGGGGAAGCTCTGAGCCAGCTTGCCGGCCGGGGTGAAAAACGGTCCTCGGGTTTGTAGGATGTCTGTACCGGGATTACCCGTGGTCCGCCTTTGCCCTGGGGCTGCGCCCGGTCTTGTTCGGCGTCCGCTTTGCCGGCGGTTTCGCTCAAAGGCAAGGCATTTTTTCCGTTTTCCGAGGCATTGTCTTTTTCTGTGGTTTGGGATGGCTTTTCCGCAGCGGGTCCGGATGCCGTTTCTTCCGCGTAGCATTCAGCCCCGGCTTTTTGAATGGCCGCGACGTAGCGGTTGGCGGCATCTTCGGTGAGTCCTCTTTTTACCACGGCTTTTTCCCGGGCAAAGAGTTTTTCGATGACCGGCGCAGATGTTTTAAACAGTCTGGCCATGCGCCGTTTGACATCCGGCAGGTTCTCATTGTGGACGGATTTGCCGGTTAGAACAACCTTGTATATCTTCCGGGTCATAGTATCCTTGTCTCTTCTTGGTGCATCAAACCTGTCAGCAGGCCGAATTGTGGTTTTGCTCGGGAAAGCCGGGTATGGACGCCGGTTAAAAAGGCGTTATCCGGTCCGCGGATTTTTGTATTGGTATATAGAACATCTAATTTTTGCTGAATTTTGACCGGGAGTCAAGCGGTTTGTGCAAGGGGTACAGGGCGCAGGCGTCAAATCCAGGGTGCCCCTGGCTGATATGTTGCCGGTATCGCGGTGTTTGAAGCAAAACAGCTGACAGGAGAAAAATGGGCCAATAATCATATCCATGAAATGTGCCGTTGTGAACCGTAAACCGTCAAACTGCCGGCCGGAATCGGCCTCGCCCTTTTGCTGTTTATCGTCGGACTTAAGTTCGATCTGAACCTGATCCGCACAACCGGGCCGGTTGCACTGGCAACGGGGCTCCGCCGACCGAGAATGCGTAACGGAAAACCGCCGGTTGTCCTTGACAAACGAGCAAATGAACTATATTTAAATATATCTGCCGATTATGGTAGCGATCGTGAAAAAATGGCGTTTATCCGACCCTGAAGCTTTTTTTCAGATTTTCAATACCATTTATGAAGTGTTTGCAAGGAGGTTAATTAACCCATGAAACGAGTTGCCCTTTTCCTGGCGACCAACATCGCGATCCTGATTGTACTGAGCATCGTGCTTCGCATCCTCGGGGTGGACCGGATTCTCGATGAACAGGGCGTCGGGCTCAACCTTTACAATCTTTTGATTTTTGCGGCCGTTTTCGGATTCGGCGGTTCCTTTATTTCCCTTGCCGTATCCAAGTGGATGGCCAAGCGGATGACCGGTGCCAAGGTGATCGAGACCCCTCGCACGAAGGTGGAGTCCTGGCTGCTGGAAACGGTGCGGAAACAGGCGCAATCGGCAGGTGTCGGGATGCCGGAAGTGGCTGTTTTCGATTCCGACGCACCCAACGCTTTTGCCACGGGCATGTCCCGGAATAATGCCCTGGTAGCCGTCAGCACCGGATTGCTGCGGAATATGAAGCAGGACGAGGTGGAAGCGGTACTTGCCCATGAGATCAGTCACGTGGCCAACGGCGACATGATAACCCTCACCCTCATACAGGGTGTGGTGAACACTTTTGTCATCTTTCTTTCCCGGGTGGTGGGGCATTTCGTCGACCGGGTAATCCTGAAAAACGAGGAAGGACACGGAATCGGATTTTTTGTCACCACCATCGTGGCACAGATCGTATTCGGTATCCTGGCTTCCGTGATCGTGTTCTGGTTCAGCCGCCAGCGCGAGTTCCGGGCGGATGCGGGCGGAAGCCGGCTTGCCGGCCGCGGGAATATGATCTCCGCGTTGGAGGCGCTCCGGAGAAGCACCCAGGAGCCGCTTCCCGACCAGATGAAGTCTTTTGGAATCAACGGTAAGCAGGAGCGCAGGAGTTCCTGGAAGGATCTTTTCATGACCCACCCGCCGCTCGAGGCGCGCATTGAGGCGCTCAAAAATCAAAGGGATTGATCCGGGTCATACCGCCTGTCCCCTTGCCATTGTTTTTTCGGCCGGAAGGAATACGTCATCCTTCCGGCCGTTTTTTCCATCGCTTGTGCATCCAGGCCCATTGCTCCGGGTGACGCCGGATGACGGTTTCATAGATGTCTGAGCAGGCTTGGGTGTTGATGAGGATGTCATTTTCCGGATTGCCGGTGTCTGCAAGCGAAACGGGCGGGAAAAATTCGGCTTCATAGGTCCGGTCTTCTTTCATGCGGGCAAATGCCGGTATGATGGGGATTTGATACCGGCATGCAAGAACGACGGGGCCTGTGGCCGTATGCGCCTTTTTTCCGAAGAAATCAACGAATACGCCCTTTACATCCGTGTCCTGATCGATAAGAAAACCTAAGGAATGACCGTCGCGGATTGCACGGATGATCTCCCGGGGGGATTTTCCCCGGGCGATATTGTAGTAGCCCGCCTGGTTACGCGTTTCCACGATCAGCCGGTCGAATCCGGGGTCCCCGGCAGGCGTTCCCACCACCCGGATGGGATAGCCCTTTGCGGCCAGCCATGCACCCATAATCTCCCAGTTGCCGAAATGGGCGGTCAGGAAAATGACCCCCCTGCCGCAGGAAAGCGCTTCTTCCGCATAATGAAAATTTTTCGGCCGGACGATCTCCCCAATCTTTTCGCCGGCATACAGCGGTATGCGTATGGCATCGGCGGCTGTCTCACCGAAATGGGCAAACACGCCTTGCGCGATTTTCCGGATTTCGGCATCGGATTTTTCATTGCCGAAGGCCATTTTGAGATTTGAAATCGCCCTGTCCCTGTATTTGCTGCCGATTCGGTAATACAGCAACCCCAGGCTTCTCCCGGCAAAAAGCGCCCAGGAGCGCGGGATGGCCCGCATGGTGCGGATCATTGCCAGTGCCAGGATAAACCGGATTTTTCGGGCACCGGGGCGCTTCATCAGTCGCTGTTTCTTTTTTTTCGTTTTCATCCGGGCCTGTGCCATTTTTTAGTCGCTCAATCTTGATGGACGCGTAAAAAGTCGCGATCCGGCGACTTTATGAAAAATTCAAGATCAAGGCTTGCCGGGTTTCGAGGCGTGCAGCGTACCTTGCGTACGGGAAATTCTTCAGAAATTGCGCCTATGCGCCGATATTGGTCTTTTACGAAGTCGTTAAATCTTTTAGAAGCCGTTTATAATAGCGGTCGAAAGAAAACCAGGATTTTTTCGTCAAGGTCAGGGGCGGCGAAAATTTTAACCGCAGGAATACTTTCCGTATTTTGGGGATTAAAATTTGAGCCGGACGCGGAGATTGGCGAAAAAGACGATTTCCATAAATAGTATATCACACTTTATAGCGCCCGGACAATAGTATGAAGCGGGTGAAACCAGCGGGGTAATCCGGGATCCGAAAGCAGCCCGCCGGTCAGAAGGATGAATCCGGTTCCGGCGATAATATTCATGATCCGCCATACTGCCGGTCTCCGGCTGAGCCATTGCCCGACGAAGCCTTCTGTCAGGCCGGCAAATCCGACTGCCGGGATGGTAGCAATGATGAACAGCAGGCCCGGTCCTATAACCTGGAGGGCCATGGGCAGCGTTCGGGTAAGGCAAGGAGGGGAGACGGGTAGGTCAGTTGCCGGCAAAATAATTTCTTTCCGTCGGAAAAATCGGGTTTACGGGGGTTTTGTACAGTATTGGCCGGAACGGGAGTTGCAACATTTACATGTTTTGTTATCTTTTATCAGGAGTTGTTTTAATAGATGTCATAATCTGCAAGGATCAGCGTACGCAAACTATACAACTCGAAAAGTTGCCTATGTTGCAGCTAACTTTATAACAGCTTGTACTGGTAGTCAAAAACTTTTTGATAAATAGGCTAACTTCCCGGAAATATTTTATTTGCTGGGCGCCTGGAGTAAAAGGGAAAAATTAAACATTGATAAATCAATGTGTTTGTGTGAGTATAGAAAATTATAAAAAATAACAAGTAGAATTAGAGGCAGTAAAAAGAAGGAAGAAACAGTATGAGGGGCCCTTCGCTTTTCGTGTATATTGTTTATATTCAGTATTTTATATGATGCTGAATCTTGGGCCCCCGATGCTAACCGCCTAAATTTCGGATAAATGGAATGGAAAAAATTGTCGTAGAAGATGTTTATAAGGTCTTCGGCCCCAGCCCGGAAAAGGGAATCGAGATGATGAAACAGGGGGTTTCAAAGGCCGATATCCTGGAAAAAACCAAAAATACCGTTGGCGTGGCCGGGGTATCCTTCTCGGTGAAGGAGGGGGAGATTCTTGTGATCATGGGACTTTCCGGCTCCGGCAAGTCAACACTGGTTCGATGCCTGAATCGCCTGATCAATCCCACCAGCG
The DNA here is from genome assembly GCA_007134875.1 of Desulfobacterales bacterium. Lineage (GTDB taxonomy): Bacteria > Desulfobacterota > Desulfobacteria > Desulfobacterales > Desulfosalsimonadaceae > B1SED10-16. The sequence goes on along the minus strand of SLJY01000049.1, from coordinate 2,300 downwards.
GAAAAATTTATGTCGCAGATACGGATGTTACCGCCCTTGGCCCGGAGGAACTGCGGCAGTTCCGCCTGAAGCATTTGAGCATGGTGTTCCAGAATTTCGCCCTGTTTCCGCACCGGACCGTTCTGGATAACGTCGGCTACGGGCTGGAGATCCAGAACGTAGAGGCGGCCAAACGCCGGGAGCGGGCCATGGAGGCCATTATCCAGGTGGGGCTGAAGGGGAACGAGGATTCATTCCCCGCCCAGCTTTCGGGCGGCATGCAACAGCGCGTCGGGCTGGCCCGCGCTCTTGCGCTCGACTCCGATATCATGCTCATGGACGAGGCCTTCAGCGCACTCGATCCTTTGATCCGCAGCGATATGCAGGACGAGCTGCTTCAGCTGCAGGACAAAATGCAAAAAACCATCGTGTTTATCAGTCATGACCTGGACGAGGCGCTCAAGATCGGCGACCGCATCGTGTTGATGAAAGACGGTTTCATCGTCCAGTCCGGGACGGCCGAGGAAATTCTCACCAACCCGGCGGATGAATATGTTGCCAAATTCGTTCAGGATGTTGACATGGCCAAGGTCATCAGCGCGGAATCGGTCATGCTTAAGCCCAAGGAAATGGCCTATTACGAAACCGATGGCCCCAAGTCGGCGCTTCGTAAAATGCGTCATTCCCACATATCCGGAATTTTTGTCCGCAAGGACCGTAAGCTGTTGGGGTATGTATCCGCGGAAGACGCATCGGAGGCCATCAAGCGGGGGGATCATACACTGGAAAAGATTACCCAGACGGATATCGAGACCGTCAGGCTGGATACGCCCGCTGTTGAAATCATACCGCTTCTGGCCAGGTCGAATTACCCGATTCCGGTATTGGACGAAGCCCATCGCCTCAAGGGCGTGGTCATCCGGGGATCGCTTCTGGCTGGTCTTGCAGAAAGGGGAACGGAATAATGGATATCTACAGAATACCGGTCGGAGGGGTGATCGAGGCGATTATCGATTTCCTGGTGGACCATCTGGCATTCGCCACCAGGGCATTTGCCGCCGTAACGTCCTCCGGTATCGACTGGATCGTGAGTGCGCTGATGTATCCGCCGCCCATCGTGGTGATGCTCGTGTTTACGGCGCTCGCGTGGTTTCTGTCCAGAAGCTGGAAAATCGGCCTGTTCACGATTCTTGGCCTGTTTCTCATCTGGAATATGCAATTGTGGGGGGCCACCATGAGCACCCTGGCCCTCATCGTCATATCCACGCTCATTGCCGTTGGAATCGGCATCCCTTTAGGCATTCTGGCTGCCCTCAGCGAAACAGCATACAAGATTATCACACCGATTCTGGATATCATGCAGACCATGCCGGCATTTGTCTACCTGATCCCGGCAATACCGTTTTTCGGGCTGGGCGCAGTGGGGGCCATATTTTCAACCGTGGTCTTTTCGGTCCCTCCCTGCATCCGGCTCACCTGCCTGGGGATCAAGCAGGTCCCCAAGGAGTTGGTGGAGGCAGCCGATGCTTTCGGTTCTTCGAAATCCCAGAAGCTGTTCAAGGTACAGCTTCCCATTGCCAAGGCGACGATCATCGCCGGTATCAATCAGACGATCATGCTGGCCCTTTCCATGGTTGTTATTGCGGCCATGATCGGAGCCAGGGGCCTTGGCGGAGAGGTTTGGCGGGCGATTCAGCGGCTTGAAATGGGAAGAGGGTTCGAAGCGGGCATCGGCATCGTAATTGTCGCTATCATTCTGGACCGGGTCATGCAGCAGTACGGCGGCAAAGGGCAGCAGACGCAGCAGGGGGAGTAGTTTCCCCCGCTTGTTTCGTGCCCGGAAAAATAACAGTAAACGTTTATGTAAAGGAGGCATTGTATGCGACTTCAAAAACGAACGATTCTTGTCATGGTTGTTATTGCATTTTTTGCGGTGTTTGCTTTTGCGGCCAACGGCATGGCCAAGCAGAAGACGGAAATGGCTTACGTCGAGTGGGCATGCGCCACCGCCACCGCTCACGTGGTTGAGGCTGCCGTGGAAGCCAACATGGATTACACCATCGATCTGACGCCGGTCAGCGCGGCCGCCATGTGGCAGGCCCTGTCCGCCGGAGACGTGGACTTCATCACCAGCGCATGGCTCCCTGTTACCCACGGCCACTATCTCGACAGGGTGGGAGACAACGTGGTCGATTTGGGCCCGGCGATTGAAGGCGCCAGGATCGGCCTGGTCGTTCCGCAGTATGTGGAGATTGATTCCATGGCGGAGATCAACGATTATGCGGACCGATTCAACGGGCAGATCACCGGCATCGACCCCG
>SLJY01000230.1 GCA_007134875.1 Desulfobacterales bacterium | reverse complement strand
TATCGGAAAAGGCTCCATCATTGCCGCTGGAGCGGTGCTCCGGGAAGGCACCGAGGTGCCGCCGGGATCATTTGTGGCGGGAATCCCCGCCAAAACAACCCCCGGAAAGGAAGGGCAGCTCGACCGGATCAAGGCCGGCGTATTGGCCTACCTGGCGCTTGCCCAGAACTACCGGGACGGCAAGCAGACAATTGATCCCGAAGCGCTCGCGGAAAGGATGGGGGAAGTCTCGCAGAAGATTGACGGAATATGATGGCCCCCTGAAAAACGGTCTCTCCCGTCTATCCTGTCATCGAAATCGAAATCGATTTCGATTGCGATTTCGATTGCGATTTTGCATAACCTCAGGAACCCTTTCTGCCCCTCGATTCCCTTTTTTCAACCATAAACGGCGGATAGTCCCTATGCCGGTACGGGCGCCGGACCGACCCGAGCCGGAGACCATCCAGAACCGCACGGTTCGTACAGTTCAAAATCATGTGCATCAGATCATCCCCCCGGAGAAACCCGGCGCTTCCCCGGACAGCCGATATCTCGTCGAAGCGTTCGATCCGGTCCTGCCGGATGGCCCCGCCCGCTATCGCCACGGGGACACTTTCCCCGGAATGGATCAGTTTTTGCCGGGCGGGCGTGCTGTGATCCGCCGTCACCACGACCAGAAGCTCCTGGTTCCCGCTTTCCAGCGCCTGCACGAGGCCGGCCAGGCCCTGGTCCAGCTCTTCGATCACCCGGGTTTTCACAAGCGGATCCCCCTTGTGGGAGGCTTCATCGGGGGCTTTGGTATGAACATGGATGAACTCGTGCGCGGTATCATCGAGTGCCAGGCCAACACGCCCGGCCAGATCGGCACCCGGCGCATCGGTATCCTCCGCCCGGATGAAATCCAGGCCCAATTCCCGTGCAAGGCCCCGGTACACAGCGACCGAGGCGATCATGGCAGCACGGAAGCCCCATTTTTCCAAAAACGGCTCCTGGGACACCCGGCGGCCCGCCCGCTGCGTGGCCAGAAAGTTCGCACGAATCCGGCTTCCGGGATTTTTCCCGGCAACTCCGGTCCCATTTAAGCGTTCGTGGCACCAATCCAGGTATTGATTAACGGCATCCGCGGTCATCGACGCCGCTTCAGGCTCTGTGCTTTCCGCAAGGGGCGTAATCCGCCCCATGGGCATGCCGATGCCCACGGGGTCGGAATCGGATATATCAGGCGACGGTCTGTTGCCGTTTGCTCCTTTTACAACGAGGATCGCGTCGTTCCGGCCGGTCTGGTGGAGCTCAAAGCGGAAACCTTCACACGCCCACGGTGCGAGCGCATCGAAATACCTGCCCGTCTCGTTTCGCTTTCCGGGAATATCGTCCCTGCCGTATTCCAGTACCAGTATATTGCCGCCGGTTTGCGGATCCGGGGCCGTACGCACGCCGCTGAGATGGGCCAGGACCGGGACATCGGCATCGCCAAATTCAATTCCCGCACCGGATGCCTCCAGCAGCCCTCTGCCCGGAAATGCATCCGGATCATAGCCGAACATGGCAAAATGGGCCGCTTCACTGGGGAGACACCGCCACGGCGGCCCGGCGTGAAAGACGCCGTTCATACCCATTTTCGCCAGCCTGTCCAGGTTCGGGGTTCGTGCCGCCTCCAGGGGACTTTGATGACCAAGGGCTGCGTAGGTACGATCTCCTAGCCCGTCCAACAGGACCAGGACCACTTTCATCGGACCCGTCCCTCCGCATCAGGGTCGTTGATCACCGCTGCTGCGCAGTCTTCGTGGTCCGGCACGCGATCTTCGAGGTAGGCGGAAACGATCTTTCGGGTCGCGGGACCCGCAAAATCGGTAAAATACCGCATCACATCATCCGTTTCCGGGGCTATGTCCCCGGCGGCCGTCCGGTAATTTCCCGAAAGGCAGCAGCCCGGCTGCTCCTTTCCCCGCTCCCAGGGCATTTCCAGGATGGTTTCGATCTGTTTGCCGTCGGCCACATCCGCAACCGGCAGAAGAAGCCGGATGCCGAAGGAATCGAGAAAGCGGCCGTAAAACTCAAGCGCCTGGCCCACCTGGTTGATCTTGACGGAACCGGAGTGGGATTTTCGCTCCCCGGCAATCACGGAAACATTGCCAATTCTACGGGCAAGCGGGATGCGCACGGCATGCAGGTACAGATGGCATCCCGTACAGGGCGTATAGTGTCCGAACAGGCGGATCAGATCGCCGACAAACCGGCCGTTTACGGCCCGCCAGAACCCCGGGGAGCCGATGACCAGAAGCGGGTGGACACGCACCCTGGGCAGACGTTCGGCCAGGTGCTCCACGGCCCGGGGTATGCTGCCCCACGGCCCGTGCTCCGAACCGGTATAGGCGTATACCGGCAGGAGGTTTCCATACCCGTGTTCCTCAACCCCGCGGACGGCCGCGGCAATGGAATCGCGCCCCGCGATTTCCACGACAGCCAGATCGTCCATGCGCCGGTAGGCATCGGCCTGTTCATACGGCAGCATCCATTCGGGAAGGTCGATCACCATTTCCGGCTTGTCACGGAACACCGCCGCAAGCCGCTCGTCCCGCTGTCCGAGCGCTTCATCACTGCCTGTCATTGTTTCTCCTGTATCGGTTCCCGGACCCGCCAATGACCCCCGCATTGCCTTGTCGTATCCAGATCGTATTGACTGCAAGGCCTCCGGCCGATCGTCTCATGGTATAGACTGCCAAAAACCAAAACCGTTCGCGGCAAGAATAAAACAATTTCAGGTGACAATCAAATACGTTTCATTTTCTATCGCCGGAATTGTACTCAACGCGTTATCGTTTTCCTCCAATCGGTTTGCGGATCGGCGTCCTTGCCGAAAATGGCAACCAACCCTAAGGCGGCATCATTAACCTTTCGTTGCCGGAAAACTCGACAGGGTCGACAGGTATGCATATTGTTTTTTTGCAAAAGACAATACGCTTTATTCAACAAGACCGGATAACAACGGACCGAAACCCGAATTGACAGAAAGGAAACACCATGAGCCGTATCGCCGTAATCATTACGGACTACTTCGAGGATTCTGAGTATACCGAGCCCGCAAGGGCTTTTGCCGCAGCCGGCCACGAAATCGTGCATGTTGGCACCGAGGCCGGAAAAACCGTGAAGGGCAAGAAGGAAAACACGCCGGTGATAATCGACGCGTCGGTATCGGACACCGCCGCTGACGACTACGACGCCCTTCTGATCCCCGGCGGATTTTCACCGGATATCCTGCGCGGCGACGAGGCTCCGGTTCAATTCACACGGCATTTCATGGATGCCGGTAAACCCGTTTTCGCCATTTGCCACGGCCCACAGCTTCTGATCTCCGCAGATACGCTTCGTGGCCGAAAAGTCACCGGCTACAAGTCGATCACCGTGGATCTGAAAAACGCGGGCGCGGACTTTTCGGACGAAGAGGTGGTGGTGGACGGAAACCTGGTTACCAGCAGGCACCCGGGGGATCTGCCCGCTTTCATCCGCAGCGCCATTCAATTGCTCCAGTAGTCAGCTGATACCAATGGCCGACGAAAACCGGGATTGTCCGCCAAGCTCGAGAAAGGCGGAAAATTGAACCGCAGGGATGCAGGGATCCTTTCACGCGCCTGTCATCTTTTTCGGAAAAAGATTGAATCCAGACCGGCCCTCTGTATAATGACACTTCATTCCATCGTTAAGTGAAAGGTCCGGCATGAAAAAGGAAATTATCGGGACAAGCAACAAGGTCCTGGAAGTGGATCTTGCCGCCCGGCGCTTTTGGGTGTCCGAAATCCCGGTCGGGGACCGTGAGTTGTACCTGGGCGGTAAGGGCATGGGGCTCAAGCTTCTTTTCGACCGGCTGAAACCCGGAATCGATCCACTGGGGAAAGACAACATCCTGGTCCTGACCATGGGGGTTTTGATGGGAACCGGGGCACCCTGTTCCGGACGCTTTGAAGCCGTCACCAAGTCGCCGCTCACCGGGATCATGGTGACGGGATCCTGCGGCGGCCCTTTCGGCATGGCGCTCAAAACATCCGGATGGGACGCCATGGTCATCCACGGCAAGGCCGACGAACCGGTCTTTGTTTGCGTGGATTCCGGCGGCGCCACGTTCGCCGATGCCGCCGGAATCTGGGGAACAGGGACCGCAGCGGCACAAGACACCCTGCTGGCGCACGGGTCAGGCGCCATGGTTATCGGACAGGCCGGGGAGAACCTGGTGCGCTATGCCAACATCCGCTCCGGCAGCCGATTTCTCGGCAGGGGCGGCATCGGGACGGTGATGGGATCCAAAAACCTTAAAGGGATCGTGGCGAAAGGGCGGGAATACAAAATCCGTCCGGCTGATAAAAAGCGCTTCGACAGGGCAAACAAACGCTTTCTGGCCCACATCAACAACAACCCCGTCACCGCCGGGTCCTGGAGGAGTTACGGCACCAACGCCAATATCCGCATCAGCAACGCCGCGGGCATCCTGCCGGTCAGAAACTTCACGGCGGGCAGCCACGGCCAGGCCGTAAAAATCTCCGGTGAAACCATGGCGGAAAAATTCGACACCCGCCACGATGTCTGCAAGCCCTGCGCCATCCTGTGCGGCCACCGGGGCACTATCCGGGGGGAAAAACGCCATATACCGGAATATGAAACCGTCACCCTGCTGGGATCCAACCTTGGCATCTTCGACCCCGAGATCATTTCGGATTTCAATGAGCTGTGCGCCGAGTACGGTATGGACACCATTTCCACTGGCGGAACCATCGCGTGGGCCATGGAAGCCGCGGAAAAGGGGCTCATCGAAAGCGACCTGCGCTTCGGGTCGGACGAAGGGATCGCAGAGACCATCACGGACATCGCGTTTCGCAGGGGACAGGGCGCGATGCTTGCGGACGGCAGCCGCATGGCGTCCAAAACATACGGCGGCGAAGACTTCGCCATGCACGTCAAGGGGATGGAGCTGCCGGGATACGATCCCCGGGGCGCATTCGGCCAGGGACTTTCCTATGCAACGGCCAACCGCGGCGGATGCCACTTGTCCGCCTACATGGTGGGTGTGGAGGCAATGTTCGGCATGGCCGACCCCCATGCGCTGCGTTGGAAGCCGTACATGGTGAAATTCATGGAAGACATTTTCTCCGCGGTCAACTCGCTGCACATCTGCCTGTTCACCGCCTTTGCCGTTTTCCTGGAGCCGCCGCTGATCCGTTTTACCCCGACCTTTATCATCCGGCATCTCAACCAGAATTTTTCCCTTCTCGCACTCAACCTCATGGATGCAAGCCTGTGGCCGGAGTTGTGGCACGCGGTGGTGGGAAAACGATACATCCCGTATCTGGGCATGCGCGGCTTTTACAAGGCCGGCGAGCGGGCCCACGTACTGGAGCGATACATGAACATCCGGGAAGGGATCGCCAAAAAAGACGACACCCTTCCCCGCCGTCTTCTGGACGAGGGGCGCACATGCGATCATGAGGCGAAAACCGTTCCGCTTGATTCCATGCTGAAAACGTATTACCGGCTGCGGGGATACGACGAAAACGGCATCCCCCGGGAGAAAACCTTGGAGAAACTGGGTATCGGAAAACAGACGAAATGACCGGATGTCCCGCACAACCGGCCGGAGACGGGCATCCGCCTCCCCGAATCCCCGGCAAGCCATCAAATCGCCCGGCATTGGATGCCACAAAGGAGAATTGCGTTGCATGCAAACACTGGAATATGAATTCATCGCCCACCCCAGAATCCTTTACGGCGACTGCAGCCTGGAAGAAATACCCGCCGAACTGGCCGAAAACGACGCATGCAAGCCGCTGGTGATCGCAAGCCGCGAGGCCGTCCGGCGCAAACTCGGAAAAACGCTGATCCGCGCGTTTTATGACTCCGGGTGCATTATCGGCGGCATCTACGACGAGGTGCGGGATTACGCGGGCATTTCCCTTGCCCTGAACGCCGCCCAGCTGTTCAGAAAGCGGGGATGCGATGCCTTCATTGCCCTGGGAGACCGGGCCGCGGCCGATATTGCACGGGCCGCCAATATTCTCGTGAGCCATAAAACCGATACGCTTTTACCGTTTTTTAACGGAGAAACCCCGTCCCGTCGCCTCATGCCCTTTATTTTCGTTCCCACCTGCTGCACCGGCGCCTCGGCGGCCGGCAGGACGCTTTTCATCGACAACCGCCGCCTGCACTCGGACTACTATTTTCCGGACGTGGTAGTGACCGACAGGCGGATGAGCCTGCCCTGCTCGGCCCGGTGCGCCGCGGAATCGGCCATCCTGGCCATGGACAACGCCCTTTGGAGCATCATAGACGACAATCAAAGTCCCATGAAAAACGCGTTCGCCCATGCGGCCCTGAAACTGATCGGAGACAACCTCTCCGGATTTCTGAAGCGCCCCCGGGACGGAAAGCGGGCCCTTCCCATTGCAAACGCGGGCGTGCTGGCATCCATCGCCGCGGCCAACGCCCGCCCCGGCATTGTCCGAGTACTGGGGGAAGAACTGGAAAAGGAAACGAGCATACCGGCGGCCGTTTTCATCGCAAACCTCACGCCGGCCGCGCTTTTCTGCATACAAAAAAATGAGTCGCCCCTACCCGGTGATCTGCTGCTCGCCGCCGCCGGCATGGACGCCTATGCCGCCGTCCCGACGGAACAGCTTGGCAGGCGGGGGGCGGAAGCCATCATCGAAATGTTTGAATCCGCGGCCAACGAAATCCCCGAAGCTGCCATTTCCCGGATCCCCGCGCACCTGCTCGCTGAAGCCTGCAACAATGCGGCATCCCGTGAAATGGTTAACTTCGGCGCCGATGACGCCATGGCCGTTCTGGAAATGGCAAGGCAGGAAATGCCCTGGCAGACACACGACAACGGAGAGCGGAAATGAACATCGACAGATACCCGGAAATCCGGCCCGGGAAAAAAGTGTTCAAAAAGGCCTATGCCTTTGTCGTGCTTCTCGTTGTGGGCCGCGGAATCGAGGCGGCCGACCGCGTGGACGGGGAAGTCAAGGACATTGTCCGTGGGCTGCCCGAAGGCTTCACGTTCAGCCTGGGAGTGGCGCCGTCTGGACCCTGGATGGTCATACGGAAAGAAAAGTCCGGAAAGCTACGGTACCTTGGCTGGAGAAGATTCGGCAAAACAATCGAACTGGACATGGCCATCCGGAACATCGAGGCGGCTTTCCGGATCTTTACGTTCAGGGAATCGACCGCTCAGGCACACAACAACGGCCGTTTCTCCGTCAACGGGAACCTTCCAAACGCGCTTGCCATCATGCGGATCATGGATATCGCGGAAATCTACCTGCTTCCGAAGATCATCGCGACCCTGGCGGTAAAACGCTATCCCGACCGCAGGGAGCTTCCGCCCGGCAGGAAGCACTTCAACCGGCTTCGCATTTACCTGCGCGCCTTTTCCCCGGGACTTTTCCGGGTTGTGTACCGAAATTTGTAACGCCGGGGAGGACAATACATGACAATGCCCGCTTACTACGACTTTTGCAGCCGCGTTAAAACGATCTCCGGCGAAAACGCCATGGAAAAAATTCCGGGCCTTCTGAAAGGACTCGGCGTCCGGCGGCCCATGATCGTCACCGACCGGGGGGTGGAGGCGGCCGGCCTGATCGATACGGTGACGGAGGCGATCGACGGGGGGCTCGATATCGGGGCCATTTACGCGGATATCCCCGTTGATTCGGACTACCGGGTGGTCGACGACGGCGCGGCCGTATACCAAAACAACCGCTGCGATGCCATCATCGCGGTTGGCGGCGGGTCGGTCATCGACACGGCCAAGGGAATCAACATCTTGGCATCCCTTGGCGGCAAAAGTCTTCTGGGCTGCCAGGGGGCCGGCACCATCCGCCGAAAGCTCAATCCCTTGGCGGTACTGCCCACGACGTCCGGAACCGGCTCCGAGATGACGCTCGTTGCGGTCATCGCCGATACCGAACGCCAGGAGAAAATGCTGTTCGTGTCCCATTTTCTCCTGCCGGACCTGGCGGTTCTCGATCCCCGGCTGACCCGCACGCTGCCGGATTTCCTCACGAGCCAGACGGCCATGGATGCCCTGGCCCATGCCTGCGAAAGCTATTACTGCATGGAAAAGAATCCCGTAAGCGACGCCCTGGCGCTTCGCGCCATCTCGCTTATCAGCGAACACCTCCTTCCGGCCGTCCGGAATCCTGCGGAAACCAGTGCCCGGCTGGCCCTTGCCAACGCATCGGCCATGGCCGGGGCCGCATTTTCCAACTCCATGGTGGGCCTGGTCCACAATTTAGGCCACGTGGTGGGCGCCGTCTGTCACGTTCCCCACGGCACCTGCATGAGCATTCTTTTGCCCTACGGCCTGGAGTACAATACACACAGGCGGGAAAAGGCCATCGGCGAAATCCTTTTTTCCCTGGCCGGTCCGGAAATCTACGCGAAAACCCCTGAAAAGGCCCGTCCGGACAAGGCGGTTGAACAAATCCGCATGTTAAACGAGGATCTGCACAATATCACCGGGGGAAAGCACCCCCGGTTTTTGGGAGAAATCCGGAACAAAGACGGTACCCCGGCGGTCCCCCGCTCCGCTTTGCCTGAAATCGCGCGCAAAACCATGGCCGACGGCGCGCGCCTGCCCAATCCCGAGGAGATCCTGCCGGAAGACGCCCTGATGGTGCTCGAGCACGCCTGGGCGGGAATCCACTTAGACCGCTCCAGGATCCGGAAAGGCGCATAGCGAATCATTGGTTCGATATCCATATCGATACCATTGAAGGCAAAAAGGATTGCGATTTGCCGCAGACATTGATACTGTCTATTGAAATTACAGGATGACAGCCTTGCAAAAAACCTTCCGCAACGGATCGAACTGCACCGGCAATTCAATTCGTTATTGCACTTGCCATTGATCTGTCCATCGGATGATGCAAAATCCCTGCGGAAATGAAGTTTGGCATCAAGGTTGATGCACTCGTAAAAAGTCGCGATCTGACGACTTTGTAAAAAGTTCAAGGTCAAGGCTTGCGCAATTTCGAAGAATGCAGCGTACTTGGCGTACGTGTATGTTTACAAGGCGTAAGCCGCAAATTCTGAGAAATTGCGTGTAACGCAGGTATTGGACTTTTATGAAGCTGTCAAGGTTGTCTATGTTCATACAATGATCAGGGCCTATAAAATGAATAAGCGACGATGGATGACGGTCAGGATAAACGAATGACAAACGACTGGAAAATGAAAGAATGCTTCGGTATGCAGGCAGAGGACATGCTCTACGGGGAGCCGCCGACCAAGTGCATGGAATGCGATGTTTTCGAAAAATGCCATAAAATCACGGTGGCGGCGTGCCTTCAGACCATTGCAACGGACCTGCAGCTGATCACCCAGAACGGATTGGCCACCAACAAACTCATGGGCTTTGCGGAACTCGATAAACTCGCGCAGGCCGATATGTCGAAGAAGCACTGACCGGCCGGAGCCCTTCTGACGGACTGCAAAATGGCTTTTACCGCGTCAACGGGGCTGCGGGCTTGCGGGCGGGAAGCCCCGCGCACGCCGCTGACCCTACAATGTAGGGTCAAAAAAAGCAAGGCCGGCGCATTTGCGACCGGCCTTAACCTGCAGAAATAATTTGGTAGGCGCGACCAGACTTGAACTGGTGACTTCTACCGTGTCGGGGTAGCGCTCTACCACTGAGCTACGCGCCTGTATTCAGTAAAATATTTGGAAGTTAATATACCATCCCCCATGGACCTGTCAAGGGGAAAAACACGAAAACAGGGGGATAGGATGAAAAGAAACAATGTACTGCGACTCATGGGCCTGGTGCTTGCCGCGGCATTGGTGGGCGGTGCAGCTGGAACGGTCGTCGGTCTCGGCCGGGACCTGCCGCAGATACGAGAGCTGGAAAACTTTCGGCCGTCTGCGGCTTCCCGGATCTATTCCTCGGACGGCGTTTTGCTGGCGGAGCTTTTCGCCGAAAGACGGGATCCGGTAGCTATATACCGAATGCCGGATGTGCTTCTCACGGCGCTGATCACAACCGAGGACAGGCAGTTTTACCGTCACAACGGCGTTGATCTCCGGGGAGTGGCCCGGGCCGTCGTAAACAACATCCGCACCGGCAGGTATGCCGAAGGCGCCTCCACTCTCACGCAACAACTGGCCAAAACCCTGTTTCTGAGCCCTGAAAAATCACTTTCCAGAAAAATAAGAGAAGCGGTCCTGGCCTTTCAACTGGAGCGCCGCTATACAAAAGACGAAATCCTGGAACTCTACCTCAACCAGGTCTATTTCGGATCCGGTGCATATGGGGTGGAAATGGCCGCAAGACGGTATTTCGGCAAATCCATCCAGGATGTCACCCTTGACGAGGCAGCCATGATCGCCGCCATGCCGCGGGCGCCTTCCGTGTACTCTCCCTTGGCCAACCCGGACACGGCCGTCCGGCGACGCAATATCGTGCTGATGCAGATGCGCGACACGGGCGCCATCAGCGACGCGGAATATGAATCGGCAGCAGCGGTTTCATACAGCCGCCCCTCCGGAGGACAGCGCGGCAGAAAGGCCCCGTATTTCATTGATTACATTGTACGGGATCTGGAAAAAACCATCGGCTCGACGGCCCTTTACAAGAGCGGGCTCACGATTCACACCACCCTCGACTACACCTTGCAGCAGGCGGCCGAAGCCGCCCTGGAAAACGGTTTGAAACGCATAGCCGAACGGATGACGGCAAGAAAACAGGACGGCTCAAGGCCCCAGGGGGCCATCGTCGCCCTGGACGTCGAAAGCGGAGCCATCCTTGCCATGGCCGGGGGCGGAAGTTACGCGGAAAGTCCGTTTAACCGGGCCGTGGACGCGCGCCGCCAGCCGGGCTCCGCGTTCAAGCCAATCGTCTATGCCCTTGCCGTGGAGCAGGGATTCAGCCAGGCTGCATTGCTTCTCGATGCGCCGGTATCCTACGACGGCTGGGAGCCAAAAAACTTCGACGGATCGTATCAGGGAGAAATCACCCTGCGCAAGGCGCTTGCGGACTCCAGAAACATTCCAGCGGCGCGTCTTCTCCAGACAGCAGGGCCATCGGCAGTCGTCGATTTTGCAAGGACATGCGGCATCACGTCCCCCCTGGCCCCGTATCCGGCGCTTGCCCTGGGAGCCTTCGAGGTTTCCCTGCTGGAGCTGACCTCCGCCTACACCGTGTTCGCCAACCAGGGCGTTCATGCCAGGCCGTACGGCGTAGAAAGCGTTGCCGGGCGGAGCGGCAGGGTGGAGTGGTTCCACCGGAGCGGTAAAAACCTCTCCATGACCCGTGAAGGAGCCGCTGTCATCACCGACATGCTGCGCGCGGCCGTGAACGAAGGAACAGGTACGGCGGCACGGGATGTGGGTCGACCAGTCGCCGGAAAGACCGGAACAACCAGCGCCTTTCGGGACGCCCTGTTCATCGGATTCTCCCCGACCATCGCTGCAGGGGTCTGGACCGGGCGGGATGACGCCGTGCCGATGGGTCCCTTTGAAACCGGATCGCGTGCCGCCCTTCCAATATGGGTTCAATTCATGAGGGATGCAATGGACGGACAGCCGGCGACGTTTTTCGACCAGCCGGAAAACGTCATTGAAATCCGGATCGACCCGGTGACAGGAGACCGGACAGCGGGGAGCGGCGGCGTATCCGCAATTTTTCGAAGTGATAAAATACCTGAACAAAGACGCGCCGGTATACAATATTGACGACTTCGTAAAAGTCCAATATCTGCGTTACGCGCGATTTCTCAGAATTTGCGGCTTACGCCTTGTAAACATACACGTATGCCAGGTACGCTGCATTCTTCGAAATTGCGCAAGCCTTGATCTTGAACTTTTTACAAAGCCGTCGGATCGAGACTTTTTACGAGTGCATCAATATTAACTTGATTTCAAAAGCGTCTCCGGCTAAAACCAAGCCCTATGATCCGAAAGGCCACCATAGAAGATATCCGGCAGATCCACGCTTTGCTGAAATATTACGGCGACCGTGGAGAGCTTCTTGCCAGGCCCCTGAGCCAACTCTACGACCAGGTACGGGATTTCATGGTCTACGAAACACCCGGCCGGGAGGGTATTCAGGGGTGCTGCGCCCTTCAGTTTTGCTGGGAGGATCTTGCGGAAATCCGGTCACTTGCTGTGAGCCAGGCCCATCTGGGACAAACAATTGGAACGAAGCTTCTTGACGCGTCGTTTAAGGAAGCCAGGGAGTTCAAGATCAAAAAGCTGTTCACCCTTACCTACCAACCGGATTTTTTCAAACGGTTTGGTTTTATCGAAATCGACAAGGCCGAACTGCCCATCAAAATCTGGTCCGACTGCATCCACTGCATCAAATTTCCGGACTGCGACGAAACCGCCATGCTGAAGCTTCTGGGCTGAAGCTTCCGGGCTGAAACCTTCGGCACAGGGCGATGCGCCAGGACTCACATCGGCAATTATTGGCCCGTGCGAGGCCTAATGAACGGCATCCGATTCGTCAGGACCAATTCGTCAGGAATAGATGAGATTGTACTTTAGTGGAGGATGTTCCCATACGCCCGGCAGGGGGAGTATGTACTGGTTTTTGACCGTAAGCCAATACAGCTCTGGCTTCAGCTCCCTGAGCTTCTTGTCTTCGGGCCGCCTCGCGGCCGATGTCTGCTCGTAGATCACCTTGAACAGGAAAACCCCGCCGTTCTTGCCGTGCTTATCCAGCATGTAATAATTTTTCAGCTCCTTTAACGTCAGCCCGTACATCTCCGCCAATTCTTCCATTTCATGGCTGGCGAGCTGCATCAGGACGCTTTTGGAAATTCCCTGCTCGGAGTACCGGTACAGGGAGCGGGACTCGCTGCTGGATACATAGACCGTGGAAATAAACGGCAGTCTCCTGAGATACTGGGCCGCCACGGCCGCGGCGGTCCGGCGCCCGCCGATCATCTCGGGCAGTGCGTAGAACTCGAAAAATTTTTTCTGGACATCCTGGGCATATTTTTCACCCTTTTCGTAGATATCCTTGGATACGTAGCGCAGAAAACGTCCAAGATCCTCGGCTGCCTCGGTGATGGGCCAGTCGATTCGGACGTGAAAGTGAGAAAGATAGTAGCGGTGCCGGTTGCTGGGTTGGCTCTTGTCCCGCTGGATCAAAAGCGCATAATCGACCGGGAGTAGTTCCGTAAGAAAATTGTAGAAATGAATGTTGTCCAGGTATTTCTGGCTCCGGTCGTAATCGGGCCCCAGTGAAAGGGTCCTGGAACGGACCAGGTTGGTCTTGGTGGTCCGGTTGGCATCGAAAAACCGGATATATTTCTTGTGCTCCTGGGGGATGGTCTCTTCAACGAAAATCACGAGAAACGCATTATGAAAGTCGTGTTCCAGCTTGGGAATCCTGGCTCGGGGCTTCAGTTCCTTCCTTTCGACAAACGGGTAGGGCGTATCGTTTTCCTTGAAATTTTCATAGGTATCGCTAAGCGCATGCGCCAAGACGAACTGATCGAGGTCGTCGCGCAACAACTCATAGTAGGAGCGCCTTTGCCGATTTTCCAGACTGAGTGCTTCCCTGGGACGCCAGTACAATAATAGTCCTCCTGCCGGGGCCTTGATTTTCTGTTTACAGTGATTGAACCGACTGCCTGAAAACCGGGGGAAATGAATGCGGCCATTCATGGTTGACGGCTTCGTAAAAAACCCAATATCTGCGTTACGCGCGACCCCTCAGAATTTCACGTACGCTAAGTACTCTGTTTTCTTCGGAATCGTCATATTTGCTTCCGAAACCGGCGGATGACGCCGGGCTTCGAAGCAACAGTTTGAAACATTTGTATTTATAGTACTTTATTTCCAGTGAATTGTCAAAGGATTATATTTCCCCACCTCGGAAACCGGCGTCAAGCGCCTATTCGGCAAGCTCCGATCCGCCCAGGGCATCCACGCCGGGCAGGGATTTGCCTTCCAAAAGCTTCAAAAAAGCCCCGCCGCCCGTGGAAATATAGGAAATCCGCTCTTTCTGCCCGCTGCTGTGAACGGCCACGTCCGTATCCCCGCCCCCAACAATGGAAAGCGCAAAGGAGTCCGCCACGGAGTGGACCATGGAAAGCGTTCCGCGACTGAAGGCATCCACCTCGAATACGCCCATGGGGCCGTTCCATACGATGGTCTTGGCGTTGTAGAGCGCCTCGTCGAAGAGCATCGATGTCGCCGGCCCGATATCAAGCGCCATCCAGTCATCGGGAATCTCCTGGAAGGGAACGATCTTTGTTTCCGCCTTGGGATCGAGTTCCTGCGCCACAACCGCGTCAACCGGAAGGTAGAATTTGATTCCTTCCTCCAGGGCGCGCTGCCGAAGGCGGCCCGCGGCCGCAACCAGGTCGTCTTCGACCATGGATTTTCCGATACTGTAGCCCATGCTTTTCAGAAACGTGTTTGCCATGGCCCCGCCGATGATAACCTTGTTGACCTTTGACATCATGTTCTCCAGGGCCGAAAACTTGCTTGAAACCTTTGCACCCCCCACGATGGCCACCAGCGGGCGCCGCGGATTCTCCATGGCATCCTGGAAATACTTGATCTCCTTGATCAGAAGAAAACCGGCCCCTTTTTCCTCCTTCTGCTCCGCAATGGCGCACACGGAAGCGTGCTTGCGGTGGCAGACCGCAAATGCGTCGTTGATGTAGACATCGCACAAAGCGGCAAGCGCTGCGGCGAACGCCGGGTCGTTTTTCTCCTCCCCCTCGTGGAAGCGCAGGTTTTCCAGGAGCAAAACGTCCTCCGGTTTCATATCCGACACCATTGTTTCCACTTCCGGACCGATGCAGTCCGGTGCAAGGGCAACCTCCTGTCCCAAAAGACGTCCAAGCCGTTTGGCCACTGGATTCAGGGAATACTTCTCCACGAATTTCCCCTTGGGGCGCCCCATGTGGGACATGATGATGAGCTTGCCGCGATGGTCCAGCACATATTTCAGCGTTTGCAGCACCTCCCGGATACGCGTATCGTCGGTGATATTCTGCTGATCGTCGAGCGGGACATTGAAGTCGACCCGCACCAGCACCCGCCTTCCTTCCAGATCCAGCCCCTTGATGCTTTTCATGGCTATATCCTCCTTCGATTGTTTCAGGGGACATCCCTATTTTTATTTTTGCGGTTTCCGGCGGCGGTTGTGCAGAGATTTTTTCCGGGCCCAGCGCTCAAGAAAAGGAATCCGGCCGGCGGTGTAGGCACGGTCAATCTTTTCCTCCTCTACCACCGCCTGGTTTTTCCCCGATATGGCGGTCCTCAGGCACGCGGTTTTTTCTGCGCACGCAATGCAGTGCTCCGGGGAATGACGCAGCCCGTCGTCGGCCATGGGGAATACCTGTTCAAGATCTCCGAAACATTCGGGTTTGTCATTTTCCATGAACTATCCTCCTGCGGCCCGGTCATGGCCGAACTGTTCGAACTCCCGGCGCATGCGGGCGATATGGCCCTGATCGGCAAAAGAATAATACCGCCCGCTTCCTATGACCAGATGCTCATGGACGGTAATGCCCACGGTCATGCAGGCGAATACCAACCGCCGGGTGATTTCCATGTCTGCGGTGGACGGCTCCGGATCTCCGGATGGATGGTTGTGGGCAAATATCAGGGCAGCCGCATGGTGCCGGAGCGCCGCCTGAACCACCTCCCGGGGATAGACCGAACTGGCGGTCAGCGTCCCCTCGAAAAGCGTTTCCACGCTTAAAACGCGGTTTTTCGCATCCAGAAACAGCACCGCAAAGCATTCTCTCGGGCGGGCGCCCATGGAATGGTAGAGGTAGTCAAAAAGCGCTTCCGCGTTGTTAATGGCATCTGCCTTTATCACCTTGGTTTCCAGGTATCGCCTGGATACGGCCGGAATCAGCTTGATCCCGAATACGTTTTTAGGACCGATTCCATCGATTTCGCACAACGCACTGACCGGCGCTTCAAAAACCCCCTGGAGGGTTTTGAACCGTCTCATGAGTTCTTTCGCGGGTTCCTTGCAGTCTTTCCGGGGGGTAAAAAGGGTAAGGAGCAACTCGATGATTTCATAGTCGTGAAATCCGTCCAACCCCCCGGCAAGGAAGCGATCCCGCAGGCGCTGCCGGTGGCCCGCCGATTTCTGCCCGTTTTTGCTATTCGTCATGGGACGATGGTATTTGTATTGTTGTATTCGGGTTTGGCAAGCAGGCCAGCCGCTTGTGAAATCCGCGGCAGCGCCCTATTCCACGTCTTCGAGTTCGCTCTTAAGATCCCGTGTCATCAGCCGGTGAAGCGCGTTTCGGGGGGGCAAATCCTCATAGAGAACCGCATAGACCGATTGAGCGATGGGCATTTCCACACCGAGCTTTCGTGAAAGATTGTAAACCGATTTCGCCGTTTTGACGCCTTCGGCCACCATCCGCATCGCTTTGAGAATGTCGTCCAACTTCATCCCCTCGCCGATCATCTTGCCCACCGTGTGATTCCTCGAAAGCGATCCCGTACAGGTCAGGATCAGATCGCCCACCCCGGCAAGGCCCGCAAATGTGTGGGGATTGGCACCGAGCCGGATTCCCAGGCGGCGGATTTCCACCAGCCCGCGCGTGATGAGCGCGGCCCGGCTGTTCAGGCCCAGCTGCATCCCGTCCACAATCCCGGATGCGATGGCGATGACGTTTTTCACGGCGCCGCCCAACTCCACCCCGATCGCGTCGGTGTTGGTGTAGACCCTGAAATGGGGTGCTGCGAATATGGCCTGTACATCGTTTGCCACGCCGATATCGGATGCGGCGGCCGTCACCACGGTCGGCATCTTCTGGGCCACCTCCATGGCGAAGCTCGGTCCGGATAAAACCGCCAGCCGGTTTTTATGGGGCAGAAGCGATTCGAGGATGCCCGTCATCGTCAGGTGAGACTGGTTCTCAATCCCCTTGGACGCGCTGACCACTATGGCATCGTCCGGTATGTGTGCTGCCGCAAGACCGGCTACCCGGCGCATTTCGTGGGAAGGCGTTACCATCAGAACCAGGTCCTTGCCTGAGACGACCTCCGCTATGTCACCGGATGCCCGGAGATTTTTTTCCAGTATGATTTCGGGCAAAAAAAACCGGTTTTCCCGATCCGCCGTGATGCTTTCAACCACCTCTTTCTCGTAAGCCCACAGGTCAACGGCGTATCCATTTCCTGCAAGCAGATCCGCCAGGGCCGTACCCCAGGACCCGGCTCCCACCACTCCGATTTTTGGATTTTCCGTATCGATCATTTATTGACTCACCTGTTTTTTTACCGGAAGCTTGACGGCTTCGTAAAAAGTGCAATATCTGCGTTACGCGCGATTTCTCAGAATTTCACGTAAGCCAAGTACTCTGCATTCTTCGAAATCGCGCAAGCCTTGATCTTGAACTTTTTACAAAGCTGTCGGGTCGCGACTTTGTACGAGATCATCAAGCTTCCCGTTACCGAAATTCAATAATCATGGCGCATCCGCGTTTCAACCGGCCGAAGATAGGAAAAACCGGGAACCGCCTGTTGCCGGGGCGTTAAGTCAACCGCTTTCAAACGTCCCCGCCGGATTCCTGATCAAAAGAATCATCGAAAGACTCACCGGGTTCCAGATCGTCGTGGATGTCACCAGAGACCGCGGAATCGAAACCGGCGTCATCGACATTTCCCCCATCATCAACGCTTCCGATCTCTGCAACGGCATCCCCGGGGTCGGCAAGCCGTGCCGCGCCCACAAGACGTTCCCCCGGTTCCATATGGATCAGACGGACGCCCTGGGTATTCCGGCTGATAACGGAAATATTTTCTATCGCGATGCGGATGATCTTTCCGGAACTGGTGATCAGCATCACATCATCCTTGTCCGATACCAGCAAAATCGTGACCACCTTGCCGTTGCGCTCGCTGGTCTTGATGGTGATGACGCCTTTTCCTCCCCGATTCCGTACCGGGTACTCGTCGATGGCGGTGCGCTTGCCATATCCGTTTTCGGTGGCCGTAAACAGGGTCTCGCCGTAGGTCATCACCTCCATGCCGACCAGCTCGTCCCCTTTGGAAAGCCTCATGCCCCGCACACCGCGGGATATACGGCTGCTGGGACGAACGTCGGTTTCATGGAAGCGGATCGACTTGCCGAAGGCCGAGCATAAAAAGACGTTGCGCGTACCGTCGGAAAGGCGGGCGGCAATCAGCTCATCTTCCTCGTTGAGCTTCAATGCGATGATCCCGCCGGAACGCGGCCGGGAAAAGGCCATGATATCCGTCTTTTTGACCAGACCCTTTCGGGTGCACATGATAATGGTCTGCCCCGGATCGAACTGCGGTACCGCCAGCACCGTGGTCAGATGCTCGTCGGGAAGAAAATTGAGCAGGTTCACGATGGCCTTCCCCTTGGAAGACCGCCCGCTCTGGGGAATGTCGTAGACCTTGCACCAATAAACCCTGCCCTGGTTGGTAAAAAACAAAAACGTGTGGTGCGTGGAGGCGACGAACAAATGCTCCACGAAATCCTCGTCTTTGGTTCCCATACCGGTCTTGCCCTTGCCGCCGCGGTTCTGCTGCTGGTAAAGGGTGACGGGATTTCTCTTGATATAGCCGCTTTTGGATATGGTCACCACCATGTCTTCCTCGGCGATCATGTCCTCGATGCTGATCTCCCGGGTATCGGATACGATCCGGGTTCTGCGCTCGTCCCCGAAGGACTCCTGAACCTCGGCCATTTCATCCTTTATGATATTCAGCACCAACCGCTCGGAAGACAATATTTCCTTGTATCTCGCAATCGCCTGCTGGATTTCCACATGCTCCTGCTTGATCTTGTCCCGCTCCAGACCGGTAAGGCGCTGCAGGCGCATATCCAGGATGGCCTGGGCCTGGAGGTCGGTCAGCCCGAAGCGCTCCATGAGCTGGCTTTTGGCTTCCCCAGGCGACGCGGCGGCCCGGATCAACGCCACCACGTCGTCCAGGTTGTCCAGCGCCACGATCAGTCCTTCGAGAATGTGGGCCCGTGCTTCGGCCTTTTTCAGGTCGTAGCGGGTCCGGCGGATAATGACTTCCTTGCGGTGGATGATGAAGTGCTCGAGGATCTCCTTGATATTCAGCAACTCCGGCCGCCGGTTGACCACGGCCAGAAAGATGATGCCGAAGTTGTGCTCGAGCTGCGTGTGTTTGTAGAGCTTGTTGAGCACCACCTCTGCCACCTCGTCCCTTTTTAGGGCAATGGCCACCCGGATGCCGTCCTTGTCCGATTCATCGCGGACGTAGCGGACGCCTTCCAACTGCTTGGTTTTCACCATCTCGGCGATTTTCTCAACCAAGGACGCCTTGTTGACCTGGTATGGCAGTTCCCTGACGACGATGATTTCGGACTTTTCCTTTTTGTCCTTTTCGATATCGACCAGGGCCCGGATACGCAGCTTGCCGCGACCGGTCTGGTAAGCTTTCCGGATCCCTTCGGTACCGTAAAGGATCCCGCCGGTGGGAAAGTCCGGCCCGGAAAGATAGCCCATCAAATCCTCGATGGACATGGAGGGGTTATCAATGAGTGCCTTGATCGCCCCGCTTAGCTCGTTGAGGTTGTGCGGCGGAATATTGGTGGTCATGCCCACGGCGATGCCGGAAGATCCGTTGAGCAGCAGGGAGGGTATCCGGGCGGGCAGCACCATGGGCTCATGAAGCGTTTCATCGTAGTTCAGCTGCCAGTCCACGGTTTCCTTGTCGATGTCTTCGAGCATCTGGTGCGCCAGCCGGGCCATCCGGACCTCGGTATACCGCATGGCCGCGGGCGGATCCCCATCCACGGATCCGAAGTTTCCCTGCCCGTCCACGAGCGGATAGCGGAGGCTGAAGTCCTGGGCCATGCGCGCGATGGCGTCGTAAACGGCGCTGTCTCCATGCGGATGGTATTTACCGATGACATCGCCGACGATACGGGCGGACTTCTTGTAGGGCTTGTTCCAGTCGTTTCTCAGTTCCCGCATGGCAAACAGAATCCGGCGATGGACCGGTTTCATCCCATCGCGCACATCCGGCAGCGCCCTGCCGATAATCACGCTCATGGCATAATCGAGATAGGACTGGCGCATTTCATGTACAATGCTGATTTCGGATATCTGCTGCTCGATATCGGCCATTATAACTC
>SLJY01000181.1 GCA_007134875.1 Desulfobacterales bacterium | reverse complement strand
GACAAGGCCGGGGGAGGGAAATACTTTATCGATGTGGCATTTTCCGCCCTGGGCGGATTCCGTGGCGGGCCGGCCAAGGCGGCGGTGGCCGCCTCCGGGCTTACGGGCATGGTTTCGGGATCATCAATTGCCAATACCGTGACCACGGGAACGTTTACCATTCCCCTGATGAAAAAACTGGGTTTTCCGGGCTACAAGGCTGCGGCGGTGGAGGTGGCTGCCAGCACGAACGGTCAGCTCATGCCGCCGATCATGGGTGCGGCGGCATTTATCATGGCCGAAATCATCGGCATGCCCTACCTGGATGTGGTTCGGGCGGCATTGATTCCGGCGTTGCTGTCGTATCTGACCCTGTTCTACGTGGTTCACCTGGAAGCATTGAAAATGGGCCTTAAGGCCATGGACAGGAAAGACCTCCCACAATTTCTCAAGGTTTTTCTCCGGGGACTCCATTTTCTGATCCCCCTGTTCGTCCTGCTTTTGTACCTGGTGGTTTTCCGGCGCTCTCCCGTGGCAGCGGCACTCATGGCCATTGAGTCCCTGCTGGTCATCATGCTCGTGCAGCGCCCGGTTATCGCTTTTCTAAGCCTGGGCGCGGCCCGGAAGGCAGGAAGTCTGGATCCGGACATGGATTTGAAGCGCTATATCGGCCATGCATTTGTGTCCGGACTGGCCGATATCTGGCATGGCCTGACAGCGGGCGCCCGGAACATGATCTCGGTGGGCATCGCCACGGCCACTGCGGGCATCATCGTGGGCGTGGTAACCATCACGGGGCTGGTGGGCCGATTTATCACTTTGATTGACGTCCTTTCCATGGGCAATATCATGCTCATGCTGATTTTTACGGCCATGAGCTGCCTGATACTGGGTATGGGAATGCCCACCACAGCAAATTACATTGTCATGGCCACCCTTACGGCTCCCGTGATCGTCAGCCTGGGAGCCGAAGCCGGTCTGGTGTTTCCCCTGATCGCAGCCCACCTGTTCGTCTTTTACTTCGGCATCCTGGCCGATGACACGCCTCCGGTGGGTCTGGCGGCATATGCGGGGGCGGCGATAGCCGGGGCCGATCCTATACGCACCGGCATCCAGGGATTTACCTACGACATGCGGACCGCGGTGCTGCCGTTTATATTTCTGTTCAACACCGAACTCCTGATGATATCCGGGGTGAGTGAAACCGGTAAGATCTTGTGGCTTTCCAGCGTTCCCAAAATCGTTTGGGTCTTTTTTGCGGGCCTGATCGCCATGTTCGCCTTTGCCTCGGCCTTGCAGGGCTACCTGGTGCGTCATTGCCACTGGCTTGAACGTCTTGTTCTGGCTGCGGTGTTTGTCGTAACATTTCGCCCCGGGCTGGTGGAAATGCATTTACCCTTTGGAAGGGAAGCCTTGCAGGTGGCGGGGATCGTCGTCTATTTTTCCCTGCTGGGTTTTCAGTTATGGCAGGAAAGACGGCGAAAAACGATAATGACAAAAGTCCAGCGGGAGATTCATTGAGTCCGGGCGGAGCGTCATTCTATTTAGAAGCCATCGGCTCCGTAATACGGGATTCGGTCCGGATCAGTCTGCCGTTGTTTAAAATCATGATCCCGGTGTTGATTCTGGTACGGATTGTCCGGGAACTGGGATGGATTGAATACCTGGCGCTGCCCCTGGAGCCGCTGATGCGCCTTCTGGGGCTTCCTGCCGAGATGGGGCTGGTATGGGCCACGGCCATGGCGAACAACCTTTACGGGGCGGCCGTGGTCTTTTTATCCCTGGCGCCGGATCACGCTCTGAGTGTGGCACAGGTGACGGTTCTGGCAACGATGATGCTGATCGCCCATGCACTTCCCGTGGAGGTTCGCATCGCCCAGAAAGCCGGAAGCCGGTTTTGGTTTCATTTGCTGGTGCGCGTGGCCGGCGCACTGGCTCTGGGTTTCATCCTGCACAAGGTGTATCTGTATACCGGATGGCTTCAGCAGGAAAATATCGTTTTCTGGCAGGGAGAAGCCAAGGCGCAGGCCGGGAACCTGGCATGGGCCGTGAACCAGCTTCGCAACCTGGCCTTTATTTTCCTTATTATCCTGGCCCTGGTCAGCCTGATGCGCGTCCTGAACCGCCTGCGGATTACCGCCTTGCTGGTTCGCCTTCTGGAATATCCCCTGCGGACGCTGGGAATCGGCCGGGAGGCGTCGTTTCTCACCATCGTGGGCATGACCATGGGGGTGACCTACGGCGGGGGGCTGATCATTCACGAGGCGGCATCCGGTAACGTTGGTCCCCGGGACGTATTTTCCGCCATGACGCTCATGGGACTCACGCACAGTCTTTTCGAGGATACCCTCCTCATGGTCATGCTGGGCGCCCATCTCTCGGGCATCCTGTTCGCCCGCCTGATTTTTTCCCTCCTGGTGGTGGCGATTCTGGTCCGATGCTTACCGCTCCTTCCGGACCGGTTCGTGCACCGGTTCCTTTACCGGATGCCTGTGAAGGGATAATTGCAAAAATCCCCCTGCCGGATATCCCTTTCCGCCATCACGGCTTGTATCCGTTTGAGGGTTTCTGTTTTGTCAAGGGCCCATGCCGGGGCTATCAGTTCGTCGGGGTGAGGGTCGCCCGTCAACCGCTGAATGACGACGCCGGCCGGCAGCCGGGCCAGAAACGCGCAGACCGTATCCACATATTGCTCGCGGGTCAAGCAGCCAAACCCCCCCTTCTCATACCACGTTGCCAGGGGTGTGTTTTTCACCACATAGAGAAGGTGTATTTTGACGCCGCTGATCTCCGTTGCCGCCAGTTTTTCCGCGGTTTCCATCATGTGGCTGTGATTTTCCCCGGGAAGGCCCAAAATCACGTGGGCGCAGGTATGGACTTTCCGGCGGCTTTTTTTGGCGGTCATGGCCACGGCGTTTTCAAAGGTGCGAAAATCGTGTCCCCGGTTGATCCGGGCAAGCGTTTCGTCGTGGGCCGACTGGAGCCCGTATTCGACCCAGACCAGGTGATTGCGGGTGTAGGAAGACAGAATGTCTATAATTTCCGGGCTTACGCAGTCCGGTCGGGTGCCGATGCTTAGACCCACGACGCCCGGAACGGACAAGGCCTCCTCGTAGAGGGCTGCCAGATGCTCCACCGGCGCGTAGGTATTGGTGTGGGCCTGGAAATAGGCGATGAACTTTTTGGCATTGTAGCGCCGGCCCAGGGCTTCTTTCCCCGCTTCTATCTGCCGGGTGACTGAAAGTCCGCGGTTGTGGGCGCCGGTACCCGATCCTTTTTCATTGCAGAAAACGCATCCGCCGGAAGAAAGGCTGCCGTCCCGGTTGGGGCAGTCCATCCCCGCGTCGATGGTAATTTTCTGCACCCGGCAGCCGAAAATGGATTTCAGGTATGAATTGAAGTCGTTGTATCTTTTTTTCGGGTTCATGATATATTGAAGGCTTTGTAAAAAGTCCAATATCTTCGTTACGCGCGATTTCTCAGAATCTTGCGTACGCCAAGTAATCTGAATTCTCAGAAATCGCGCAAGCCTTGATCTTAAACTTTTTACAAAGCCGTCAGATCGCGACTTTTTACGAGTGTAGTATATATTAACGGGTTATATGAAAAATGAATCGTCACCGCCTGACGCAAGCATGCACGACGGCCGACCAGAATGCAATTATAATGTGAAATCCGCAAAATAATACCAGGAAAACGATAATGACGTACGGCAAGACATATGACGTGATCGTGGTGGGAGCCGGTCATGCAGGGTGCGAAGCCGCCCTGGCCGCAGCCCGGATGGGATGCTCGGTTCTGCTTCTGGCCATCGACCTGGACAAGATCGCCGCCATGCCCTGCAGCCCCTCCATCGGGGGGATGGCCAAAGGGCAACTGGTCAAGGAAATCGACGCCCTTGGCGGGCAGATGGCCAAAATTACCGATCGGACCGCAATCCACTTCCGAACGCTCAACACCCGCAAGGGGCCGGCCGTCCGGTCATCAAGGACCCAGAACGACAAGGTCCGCTACCACGTGGCCATGAAGGCTGTCCTGGAAAATACCCCGAACCTGGACGTAAAGCAGGCCACGGTGGAGAGCCTTTCGGTATCCGGAAACCGGGTGGAAGGCGTTGTCGGCCAGACCGGCAATTCCTGGCCGGGACGCTCCGTGGTGCTGGCCACCGGCACGTTTATGACCGGCCGGGTGCATATCGGCAACGTTTCCGTCGGTGCCGGCCGCGCCGGGGAGTTCTCCGCCGAGGGACTTCCGAAAAGTCTGACGGCATTGGGATTTGCCGCGGGCCGCATGAAAACCGGCACGCCGCCACGGCTTCACAGGGATTCCATCGATTTTTCCGGGCTTGTGCCCCAGCCGGGGGACGAGCCGCCACAGCCCTTTTCGTTTTCCTCGAAAGGGTTTGTCCTGCCGCAGGTGGCAAGCCACATCGGCCGGACTTCGCCGGAAACAATCCGGATCGTGTCGGATAATATCCGGTTTTCATCGCTTTACGGCGGTTTTATCAGCGGGGTGTCCGCGCGCTACTGCCCTTCGTTCGAGGACAAGGTGGTCAAGTTTCCGCATAGGAAGGACCACCAGGTGATTCTGGAGCCGGAAGGCCTCGAGACGAAGGAAATCTACGTTTCCGGGCTGGGCAACAGCCTGCCGGTTGAGATACAGGTTGCCATGGTCCGCAGCGTGCCGGGCCTGGAGGAAGCCGAGATCATGCGGCCGGGGTATGCCATAGAATACGATTTCGTGGATCCCCTCCAGCTCCGTCCCACCCTGGAGACCAAACGCATTGAAGGCCTTTTTCTGGCGGGGCAGATCAACGGCACGTCCGGATACGAGGAGGCGGCGGCCCAGGGACTTTGGGCCGGAATAAACGCGGCGCTCCGAATCCGCGGGGAAAGCCCGTTTATGCTGGACCGCTCTCAGGCCTACATGGGGGTGATGATCGACGACCTGGTGACCCGGGGGACCTGCGAGCCCTACCGGATGTTCACCTCCCGCGCCGAGTACCGCCTCATGCTCCGGGAGGACAACGCGGATTTGCGCCTGGCCGAAACGGGCTATGAGCTGGGGCTGGTGGGCCGTGAGCAGGTCGAACGGGTCCGGGAGAAAAAAAGGCAGATCGAAGCGGAAACGCACCGATTGAAAAAAAGGACCCTGAGCCCGGGGGAAGCTGTCAACACCTATCTTGCGCACAAGGGATCCGCACCCATCCGGAGCGGCGCCTCCCTGGAGCAGTTGCTCAGGCGAAACGAGCTGGACTACGAATTAGTGAGGCATTTTGCGCCTCCGGAAGCGGATATTTCCGGTGAGGCGGCCCGCCAGGTGGAAATCGGGATTAAATATGACGGGTATATTCAGAAGCAGCTCCGGGAGATCGAGAAATTCAGGGTCCTGGAGTCGGCAAGAATTCCTCCCGGTTTCGATTATACCGGCATCCCCGGCCTTTCGAAAGAGATCGTTGAGAAGTTGTCACGCCTTCGGCCCGAATCCCTGGGACAGGCCTCACGGGTGGAGGGCATTACCCCAGCGGCTATCTCGGTGTTGATGGTGGCGATCAAGGCGGATTCCGACCGGGGTCGCGGTAAAGTGCATGAAAATTCTCGATGAAACAATTTCTAAATTTTACAATACGTTTTGTTTATATTCACCTTGACAGAACGACTTTATGAATTATTATATGGTCTAAAATCCGGGCGAGGTATTCGTATAACAATCGTCCGGCAAATTATCCAAGCGGATACCGTTATAAAAGTCGCAGTCAGACGGCTTTGAAAAAGTGCGGGATCAAGGCTTGTACAGCCGCAAAAAATACAAGATACCTGAAACCCCAGAGAGGTTGCGGCAGAGGCGGGTATTCGGCTTTTTACGAGGCCGTCAAATGGATATTCAAATACAGGCACAGGTAAAACAGATATGGCCCAGAAAGACTATTACGATATTCTCGGGATTTCCAAAAACGCAACCCAGGATGAGATCAAAAAGGCGTATCGCAAGCTGGCGATGAAATATCATCCGGATCACAGCTCGGGG
>SLJY01000096.1 GCA_007134875.1 Desulfobacterales bacterium | reverse complement strand
ATCCGCTTCAGAAAAAACGGCACTCCGATGAGTTTCTCCGAACCATCAGCCATCTGCGTCCGCGTACCAACAAATTCGGCGCCGCCTTTCGCATCCGCTCCGCACTGGCCCACGAAATCCATCGTTTCTTCGGCGAGAGGCATTTCGTATACATCCATACCCCCATCCTGACCGCCTCGGACTGCGAAGGCGCGGGTGAACTTTTTCGCGTCACCACACTCGAACCCACAGAGCAGGCGGTTACCGGAAACGATGCATACGAAAATGATTTTTTCGGATGTAAAGCCCATCTAACCGTCTCCGGGCAGCTCGAGGCGGAAATGTTCAGCCTGGCCCTGGGTGACGTCTATACTTTCGGGCCCACGTTCCGGGCGGAAAATTCCAATACGAGCCGGCATGCTCCCGAATTCTGGATGGTGGAGCCGGAAATGGCTTTCTGCGATCTGCGGGAAACCATGGCCCTTGCGGAAACATTCACCCGCCATCTCGTTTTCTATGCAAAAAACCGGCTTACCGACGATGTAGGGCTTTTTGCCCGATTCGTGGACAAAAGCCTGTATGATACCCTTGACAGCATCATCGACAACCCCTTTGTGCGGCTTCCCTACGGGGAAGCGATAGATATTTTGAATACCAGCGGCAAACCGTTTCAGTTCGAGCCGGTATGGGGCAGCGATCTCCAGACCGAGCATGAACGCTTTCTCGCGGAAACCCACTTTGAACGACCGGTTATCGTGTACGACTACCCCCGGTCCATCAAGCCCTTTTATATGCGGGTCAACGATGATGGCGAAACCGTCGCGGCCATGGATGTAATCGTGCCGCGAATCGGCGAAATCATCGGCGGAAGCCAAAGGGAGGAACGAACGGATATTCTGGCGGAGCGCATGAAAGAAACCGGAATGGATCCGGAAAATTACCGGTGGTACATGGATTCCCGCCGGTACGGGAGCGTTCCCCACAGCGGGTTCGGGCTGGGCTTCGAGCGGCTGATTATGCTGGTGACCGGAATCACCAACATCCGCGATGTGATTCCTTTTCCGAGAACGCCGGGGAATATTGGGCTCTGAAATGATGACGGCTTCGTAAAAGTCCAATATCTGCGTTATGCGCAATTTCTCGGAATTTGCGGCTTACGCCTTGTAAACAAACACGTACGCCAAGTACTCTGCATTCTTCGAAATTGCGCAAGCCTTGATCTTGAACTTTTTACAAAGCCGCCAGATCACGACTTTTTACGAGTGCATCAAATGATTATTGTGGCGGACAATATGCAGGTGACCAACCCGGACGTGGCGGAGGCGATATCGACGCGCAACCCGGAGCCCCTGGAAAAACTGGTGAAGGCATGTATTGAAGCCGGTGCGGATGCCATCGATATCAATCCCGGACCCTTGAAGAAAAACGCTGCGGAAATTATGACGTTTCTGGTACAAACCGTTCGCGGCGTCACACCGAATACCATACTCCTGGATACCACCAGCGCCCCGGCCATCGAAGCCGGCCTTGCCGCCTCGGAAGGCCGCGCCGTTATCAACGGGTTTTCCCTGGAACCGGAAAAACTCGTGCACATTCTGCCGCTTGCAAAGCGTTTTGATGCGGATATCATCGGCTACGTGCTCTATCCGGACAGCCGGGTTCCCACGGATGAAACCGAATTTCTGGAAATAACCCTGGAATTGCTGGCAGAAGCGGAAAAAGCCGGGATCGATCCCGGAAAACTGATCGTCGATCCCGTTGTCGCTCCCCTGATATGGGAAAACGGCGTCGCTCATAACCGTTCTTTGCTTTCGTTTCTCGGGCGGCTGCCCGAACTGGCGGGATACCCGCTTCGCTCCGCGGCCGGCCTATCCAATCTCACAACCGGCCGGGGTGCTTCGGCGGAAAAAAAGCGACTGGCGGAGCGGACCTTTCTACCCATGATGGCCGCAGCCGGTCTTTCCATGGTGCTCATGCAGGTATTTCGCAAGGAAGTCGTCGATACGGCAAGGGCTTGCGATGTATTGACCTCCCCCCGAACCATCTTTTCCTGGGCCTCTCTGACGGTTTTGTAAAAGGTCCAATATCTGACGGCTTCGTAAAAAGTCCAATATCTGCGTTACGCGCGATTTCTCAGAATTTGCGGCTTACGCCTTGTAAACATACACGTACGCCAAGTACCCTGCATTCTTCGAAATCGCGCAAGCCTTGATCTTGAATTTTTTACAAAGCTGTCAGATCGGGACTTTTTACGAGTGCATCAAAATTTGAGCCGGACGCAGAAATTGGCGAAAAAGACGGTTTTCGTTCAGCCACTAAATATCCAGGACGCTGACCTCGAGCGCATTGCTCTGGATGAAGTTTCGCCGGGGTTCCACCTCGTCGCCCATCAGAAGCGTGAATATATCATCGGTATCATCGATGTTTTCAACCCGAACCTGCATGAGATGGCGTGTCTCCGGATTCATGGTCGTATCCCAGAGTTGATCCGGGTTCATTTCCCCGAGACCCTTGTAGCGCTGAATCGAAAGACCCTTCTTCCCCTCCTCGAGCAGGTAGTGAATGAGGGTTTGCTTGCTCTCCACGATTACCGGTTCAACCGATTCCTCCCTGCCCTCCTTCGGAACGGGATAGACGTTGAAACGGTCTGCATCATAACGGGAGATGGCGTTGAATAACAGCAAAGCATCCTGGTAGTTCCGAGAATGGATGAGGCCGCGGCCGATTTTCACCGTGATCTGCTTCTTGTCGGAAATTTCCCTGAACATCTTATCCACCTCGTCGGAAAGCGCGGGGTGAACCATCAGTTCATAAACATTCCGCTCCGTATTGAACCGTGGTTCACTGGCGGTAAATCCGTTTTGCTCCAGCCTGTCCCGGAGCTCCGTCATCTTGTCGAAGTTCTGGAGAAATGACTTTTCCTTTACACCACTTTTGATCAACAGTTCCACAAGATCCCCGTATATCCCGTTCTTCTCGAGCCGATGAAGGATATTCAGGTATTCGGCAAGATCGGTCACGAAAACATAAAAATCATCTCCGGTCAGGATGGCGTCTTCCGCGTGATCGTGTTCCGCCTGGATATATTTTTCGTTGCAGGCGCGCTTCAGGATGTTCTGCGTGTACTGCTGCTCATCTTTCAGATAGACTTCGGATTTTCCCCGGGCAATCTTGAAAAGCGGCGGCTGGGCGATATAAAGATACCCTTTGTCTATAATTTCCGGCATCTGGCGGTAAAAAAAGGTCAGCAGCAGGGTGCGGATGTGGGATCCGTCAACATCCGCGTCCGTCATAATAATGATCTTGTGGTACTTTATTTTTTCGATGTCGTATTCTTCGCTTCCGATCCCGGTGCCCATGGCGGTGATGAGATTCTTGATTTCCTCGCTGCGCAGCAGCTTGTCAAAACGCGCCTTTTCCACGTTGAGTATTTTGCCCCTCAGCGGCAGGATCGCCTGGGTCTTCCGGTCCCTGGCCTGCTTGGCCGACCCACCGGCTGAATCGCCCTCAACGAGAAAAATTTCGCGCATCCCCGGATCGGACACCTGGCAGTCCGCAAGTTTTCCGGGCAGGGTCGAATCCATCATGGAACCTTTGCTCCGGGCGATGTCCCTGGCACGCTTCGCCGCATCCCGGACGCGGGAGGCCTCCACGGCCTTGGCGATGATTTTTTTGGCAGTCTGGGGGTTTTCCTCGAGAAAGACGGACAATTTCTCGTTCATCATCGATTCGACGATACCGCGGACTTCCGAGTTGCCTAATTTCGTTTTGGTCTGTCCCTCGAACTGGGGGCTCATGATACGAATGCTCACGATGGCTGTCAGTCCTTCGCGCACATCCTCACCGGTAATTTTTGACTTGAGCTTCTTCAGGATGTCCGAGTGAATAACGTAGTTGTTGAGCGTTCGCGTCAGCCCGGTTTTGAAACCCACCAGGTGAAACCCGCCTTCAGCCGTATTGATGTTGTTGGCGAAGGTAAAGATCTTTTCGTTGAAGGTGTCGTTGTATTGAATGGCCACCTCCACCTGGACGTCGTTTTTTTCGCCCTCGATGATCACCGGGTCGTGCAGGCTGTTGTGACGCCGGTTCAGGTAGCAGACAAACTCCGCAAGCCCACCTTCATAACGGAACGCCTCTTTTTCATCGATTCGTTCATCCTCGATGGTGATCCGTAGACCCTTATTCAGAAATGCAAGCTCCCTGAGCCTTCTTTTCAGGGTTGTGTAATCGAATTCGTCGGTGGTCATGATGTCGGTGTCCGGTTTGAAACGGATCCGCGTACCCCGTTTGGCCGTTTCCCCGACGATATCCAGTTCGCTGGTCTTTTTCCCCATGGAATACGTCTGTTGATAGACTTTTCCTTCCTTGTAGACCGTAACCTCCAGTTCCCTGGAAAGGGCGTTTACGACCGAAACACCCACGCCGTGAAGGCCGCCGGATACCTTGTAGGAGTCGTGATCGAATTTTCCGCCTGCATGAAGCTTGGTCAGTACAACCTCGACCGCGGGTATTTTTTCCGTCTCGTGCATTCCCACGGGTATCCCCCGACCATTGTCCTCGACACTGACGCTCTTATCCGTATGGATGGTCACGTCGATGGTGTCGCAATGGCCGGCCATGGCTTCATCGATACTATTGTCAACGATTTCGTATACCAGGTGGTGCAATCCATCGAAATCGACGTTTCCGATATACATGGACGGTCGCAGGCGTACCGCTTCCAGTCCCTTGAGCACATTGATACTGCTCTGATCATATACATAGTCGTTATTGTTGTCCGTCTGGCTCATTTTATGAAGTTCCTGTAAAATATCAGTTTTAAACAGATTAACACAGATGGTATGGAAGCCGTCATATTTTCATGGGCATGATAAGGTTGATATAGTCTTCATCGTTTTCACTCCGCACGATACAGGGGTTTTTTTCATCGCGTATATTGAGAATCACATTATCCTTGCTCATAAACCCTATGGCTTCAAGAAAATATCTCGGGTTAAAGGCTATCTCCTTGGGTTCCCCGGCGTAGCTGATATCCATGGTTTCCCGGGATTCACCCAAAAGCGCATTCACGGTGCGGATTGTAAATTCATTGTCGTTGAAATGAAAAATAACCCCCCGGTAATCCTCGGAAGTAAGAATCGTCATCCGCTTGAGCATCATCTGGAGCTGGTGCCGGTCAAACACGATGTCATATTCCGGATCAACGGCCAGCACATCCTCATAGGGAGGGAAAGCCCCTTCCAGGAGGTTCACGATGGCGTATTCATTTTCCTTTTTGACAATAAAGTGATTGTCCTTTATTCCGATTTCGATATTCCCTTCGCTTTCAAGAAATTTCGATATTTCCGTCAGACCCTTTTTCGGCACGATCACCCCTTCTCCCGTCAACCCGTCTGCCAGCTCAGTCTCCGGTTGCAGCCGGTAGTCGACCTTGGAAAGCCGTTTCAGATCGGTTGAAACCATCCGCAAGATTTTCCTGCCGTCCGGGGTTTTCAGAAATGTCAGCAGTGCACCCAGCATATGAACCCGCTTTTCATTGCCGGCAACGCCAATCGCCACACTTTTTTCAATCATTTTCCGAAACGCGGAGGAGTCCGTCACGACAAACTCGAGATTGTCGACTTTCGGTATATGGGGAAACTCCTCCGGATCCATTCCCACGATATGATATTCAACTTTTTCTGACGAAATTTCGATCCAGCGATTTTCAAGTTCCTGAATACTGATATCGTTTGTAGGAAAATTTTTTACGATTTCAGTAATTTTTCTTGCATTGATAGCAATTTCGCCAAACGTTTCCACATCCGCCGGATAAGCCCCCTCGAACCCGGTTTCAAGATCGGTGGCAGACAGGGTGATACCATTTTCAAATGTTTTCAAAAGGACGTTTTCCGTGATAGCAAGAGACGTTTTTTTACCGGTCAATCCCTGTATCCTGGATAACACTTCGGCTATATCGTCTCTTTTCAGCGTTATTTGCATGGCAGGGTCCTTTTTAATTATTATTTTAATTTATTCATTTATTATTATACGATATGT
>SLJY01000211.1 GCA_007134875.1 Desulfobacterales bacterium | reverse complement strand
ATGGTGGAAGAGATCGTGCAAAACGGCCGGTCCGACCTGGTCTATCTGGGAAGGGAGCTGCTTCGCAACCCGTATTTTGCATTGGGTGCAATCGATACGCTGGGTGCGGATGTCGACTGGCCGGAGTCCTACAAAAGAGGACGAAAGTCGGTTCGCTGATCTGCGATGCTTTACGCCTGAAGGGGCTTTCCAGCCAAGGCGGAATAGCCTTAGGGAGAAAGGATAATGGGGAGGCTGGTTCTTGCCGGGACGGGGCATGCGCATCTTCCGGCCATCGCGGCAATCGGAAAAATCATTGGGGACGGGCATTCGGTTGTCGCGATCAATTCCGGTGACATGCACTATTATTCCGGCATGGGGCCGGGAATGCTCGGCGGCGTTTACCGGCCGGAAGAAACTCGTTTTCCGGTGCGGCGCATGATCGAGCGCCGCGGGGCAACGTTTGTCAAGGGTCGGGTGGCCTCCATTGACGCGCCGGGACGGTGCGTGGTTCTTGAATCGGGAGAGCGGATTTCCTATGACGTGCTGAGCTGCAACTTGGGCAGCGAGGTTTCCTGGAGCGTGCCGGCGGCATCCGGTAAAGACGTCTTTCCGGTCAAACCCATCGACAATCTGTATACGGCCAGGGAGCGTATCGTGTCCATGGCCTGCGAAGGGCGCCTTCGCGTGGGGGTTTGCGGCGGCGGCCCCGCAGCCGTGGAGGTTGCCGGAAACGCCCATGCGGCCGGCAAGAAGGGAAAAAGCGGCGGATGCCGGGTGCAGGTGTTTTCGGCCGGTTCCGTGCTTGGCGGCATGCCGGGCCGGGTCGGCCGGATGGCTGAAGCCCGTCTCGTAAAAGAGGGTATCGAAATGTTTTCCGGGCACCCAGTTTCGTCCGTGGAATCCGGCGCCGTCCAACTGGAAAGCGGAGCGGTATACCCGCACGACATTGTTTTTCTGGCCACGGGGGTTCGTCCGCCGGCGATATTTTCCGCATCAGGGCTGGAAACGGGTCCGGACGGCGGTCTGCTGGTTAACCGGTTTTTGCAGACCCCGGCTTTTCCGGAAATTTTCGGCGGCGGCGACTGTATATCATTTGCGCCTCGCCCCCTTGCGCGAGTCGGTGTGCACGCGGTCCGCCAGGGCCCGGTGCTGCTGAATAACCTGCTGGCCCGATTAAACGGGGGAAGCCCCTACCCCTTTGAACCGCAAGCCGGCTACCTGGTCATTTTGAACCTTGGCGGCGGATACGGCATTTTCAGCCGGGGCGCCATCCGCTTTGGCGGCAGATCCGCTTTTTGGATCAAGGATTTCATCGATAAACGGTTTATGCTTAAATATCGGGAGTAAAATCCTCAGGAAGCGCTTTCGACCGCCTCTCCTTCCACGGGCAGCCCCCATGCCACCCAGTCTTGTTTTCCGCCGCCGTAGACAGCAATGTTCGTAAATCCAATGCCTTCGAGTTTTTCAGCGGCAATCGAACTGGCGCTGCATTCCGGGTCCATGCAGTATAAAATGATTTCATCGTCCTTGTGAAACCGTTTTCTGGCTTCCGTGCTCATCCGGTTAAAGGGGATATGGACGGCGCCTGCAATGTGCAGGCGATTGAATTCCTCTTCGGAAAGCACTTCCACCAGGTGAAAGGGTTGTTCCTGCGATAGTTTTTGTTTCAGTTCCTCACGGGTGATCGATGATGCCATTGGCTTTATCCCTGTTTGCATTTGGTTTTGCTCTTGGCGCTTACGCTGATTGAAATATGAAGGGGCGGCCGTTAACTGGTTCCTGCCAGCGCATCGCCGCATGAGGAGCCTGCGCCAGCAGTACAGCCAAAGCAGTGGCTGCCCACTGCAATAGACCGGAGGTTGAGTTTCGCACTGTCGATGCGGCCAGTTCTATAACCTTGTCCATGGTGGCCGGATCCATTTCCTCCGTACGTTCCGGCGCACAGTCCAGGTGGCAGTGAGTGCAGCTGAGGTTGCAGCGGCGTCCGATATTGACCTGGGTCTGCCGGATGGTTTCGCAGCAAAGCCCGCCGGGCATATACTCGCTGACGGCATTTGTAAACGCCGGAATTGACGGATTCCTTTCTTTTGCCGCTCGGTTTAGGTTTTAAATGCAAAAGCCGGTTTCGGAAAAAGGCAAAACCGACCGGAAGCAGGTGGCATGAAGTCAATATCACCACTACGTTATGGTACGTGTATAATAATAAGACTGTTTTTCCAAAATGACAAATTCAGGAAGATTCCGATGAAACAACCTATTACGTTGATATCGTGATGAAACCATCCGAACAAAGGGTCGCTTCAGGCGCTATTTAGAGAATGGCGCGCTGCCCCCATCAGCGCCGCGTCTGGATGGAGAATGATATGGACCGGCATGGTTTTCATCAGATTCGACATACTTCCCTAACGGTAATGCCTTTTTTGTCGGTGTGCGTCATTTTTTTGGCCTTGCCGGTTGCGCCCCCGCGGATTGGAAAAATGAAATACAGACATCCAGTAATAAAACAATGGATAAAAACAGGGACAATGGAGCCCTGCGGCGATATCGACCGTTACGGGGTTGTTTTGGATCGTCCGGAGTCGGCGCTTTTTACTGTTATGGGTTGCCGGTTAATGTCTCAACCTAAACTGAGCGTTTTCAATTTTACCGCATCTGCTTTGTCAGCGGATGTCCCGCATAGCCGACTATAGCGGGGCATCCGCTTCCTCGTATCTGCGGCAAACTTATAAATCGCTCAGTTTAGGTTCAACTTTTAGCGCCTCGATGGTATGGGAGGGTTCGGGCCGGACGGTGTAGTCGGTGCTTACCTCCGCGTAGCGTATGGTTTTGTACGCATCGATAATATAGCGGGCGGATATGGGCAGATCCCAG
Source organism: Desulfobacterales bacterium (assembly GCA_007134875.1). GTDB lineage: Bacteria > Desulfobacterota > Desulfobacteria > Desulfobacterales > Desulfosalsimonadaceae > B1SED10-16. The sequence goes on along the minus strand of SLJY01000211.1, from coordinate 3,187 downwards.
GATCCGTCGTCATTGCTTTTGTCCACGTGAAGGCCGAACTGCCGGTAGACGTTTTTCAAATCATCGGGGACCGTGTACACCAGGCCGAACTGGTTTGCCACCCGGTTTCCGGAATCGACCAGCAGGTCCATGGTCAGCCCCAGTTTCTCGGCGAATTTTCGGGAGGCCTCCGCGCTTTGCGGCGAGATCATGAGAAGCGATGCACCCGCTTCGGTGAACCGGGCATGTTCGGCTTCCAGAGCTTCCAGCTCCAGATTGCAAAACGGTCACCAGCCCCCCCGGTAAAAACCCAAGACAACCGGCCCCGATGCCAGTTTCTCCGAGAGGCTTACCGATTGGCCGCGGGCGCTTGGCAAATTAAAATCCGGCGCTGTGTCGCCCGTTTTTTTGACCCCCTCCATCATCCCGGACGCATTGAGGTCTTCGATCGCCCGGTGCATGACGTCGAGTGCTTCTTTGGGCGCCGCGGCTTCCAGCTGCTTTTTCTGGTTGTCGAGTTTTTCTTTCAGGCTCATGGGTGTTCTCCTTTTGTTGTGAAAATCATCCGGTTCCGGCCTTCATAGTCGATGCTGATCTTGTGTCGGCACATCATGCCCTCCAGCGCCTATGGATTGAACGTCGCGGCCAGTTCGTTAATAACCGTAAACAGATGGCGTGCGGTCAATTTGACAATTATGTTATGGTGTACCACACAAAATAAGACTGGACGCCGAAAATGCCAAACGCTGGAACAGGAAAATTCTTCTATGAAATCGCATTCTCCCGTATGGTTTTTACTGATTATACTGATCCTGGTGCTGGTGGCCGCACAGGCGTTTTCCGATGACGGTGACGCCGTTGTCATCGGCCATTTTTCCGCCGCCGAACCCGGAGACGGGACCCCCGAAGGCTGGGAGCCTCTGACGTTTGACGCCATCGACCGGCATACCGAATACCGGCTTGTCGATTTTGGCGGCACCACCGTCATGGAAGCCGTAAGCGAGGCATCGGCCTCCGGATTGATTTTCAAAAAACGGATCGACCCGCAACAATACCCGGTTATCCGGTGGCGCTGGCGTGCGACCAATACCTATGAAAAAGGCGATGTCACACAGAAATCCGGCGACGATTACCCTGCCCGCCTCTATATCGCTTTTGAATACGATCCCGGTAAGGTCGGGCTTCTCGAGCGCGCCCAATTCCGGGCTATCAGGGCGATTCGGGGGGAATATCCGCCGATGCGCGCGATCAATTACATATGGGCCAGCCATGCCCCGGTCGGTACCATGGTGGAAAATGCCTACACCGACCGGGCGATGATGTTTGTCGTTGAAAGCGGAAAGGACAATTTAAATGCCTGGGTTTCGCATTCCAGAAATATCCTGGCCGACTACCGGGCGGCTTTCGGAAAAGATCCCCCCATGATCCAGGGGATTGCCATCATGACGGATGCAGATGATACGGGGGAGTCGGCAACCACCTATTACGGGGATATTGTTTTGGAGCCGCCCGAATAAACCTTCGTTTCAGGCAGCATTGATGTGTTCCGATCCCACAAAAGAGCTGCATGGCCCGGAAACAAGGAAGCCACGTGTCCGTCTTCGCCTACCCCCGGCAATTGTTCAGACAAGAACCGGGTTGTCGTGCAGCGCCGCCGAAAGCATCCCATGCTAATCTTGACAGCCGGCTATTATTGCGTGGCGCGCCGCTCCCATCAGCGCTGCCTCCGGATGCATAATTATATGTACCGGTATGGTTTTCATCAGATCCGACATTCTGCCTTTGCGTATAAAAGCGGTAAAAAAATCGCCGTTTTCCAAAACCCGCAGAATGCGGGGCGGTATGCCGCCGCCCAGGTAAACGCCACCTGTGGCCAATGTCTTAAGCGCCATGTTGCCGGCTTCGGCTCCCAGTATGGAGACGAACGCCGCAAGGGTTTTCCTGCAGAGTCTGCAAGGCTGTTTGTCGTTCAATGCCCCACGGATAATATGCGGAACCGGGTCTTCCGCTGTTGAAAGCCGTTCGGTGCTACACTCGGGATTTCCCTCGTGCCCGGCTCTTTGGAAGTAGGCGTGGATGTTTGACAAGCCCATGCCGGAACAGACACGTTCGTAGCTGACATGATCGAGGCGGCTGCTCAGGAATTCCAGCAGCTCAGCCTCCATCGGATTGGTCGGCGCAAAATCCGCATGGCCGCCTTCCGAAGGAAAGGCCCGATAGCGAAAACCGTCCCAGACCAGGAATGCCTCGCCAAGTCCAGTTCCCGGCGCCACGACTGCCATGGACCCGCCTTGGGCCGGATCCCCTTTGTTGATCGGATGCAGGTCGTTTTTTCCCAGCAGGGGGACGGCATTGGCAAAAGCCGTTACATCGTTTACCAGGCAAACGGACCGGATGCCGATGCTTTGCGCCAGTGCCTTCTCCTCCATCACCCACGGCAGATTGGTGATTTTTGCCCGCCCGTTGACCACCGGGCCGGCAACCCCGAATCCAGCACGGTCAATGGGTATATCGCAGCGTGATAGAAAATTTCGGACGATGGCTTCAAGCCCCGGATAATCCTTGCTCGGATAATTTTCCGCCGCCATGGGGCTGTGCAGCCCATTTCGTGAAGAAAAAAGCGCCAGGGCGGTTTTGGTGCCGCCGATATCGCCCGCCAAAACAGTGAGGTCTTTTTCGTCCGGGTTTGTCATATTTTTTTGGCCTTAACGTTTTGTTCCCGGTGCAGGGCAATATTGATGCACCCGTAAAAAGTCGCGATCCGACGGCTTTATAGAAAGTAATTTGTGATTGGCAAGCCGCTCATATCGGGCCAGGCATCCTTCCGGCCCATGGCCTGGAATGCATCACTGGGCACTGGACAGTGCCTGTTTCACATGTTCTCCCAGATCCGAAATGCGGCTCCATCCGTGCTTTTCATGCAGATCCCGGGTGGTGAACAGCACGAAGGTGTTGTTGGCGGGCGCATAATCGAGCCATACCACATCGTGATGCTCGTCGTACCAGTCCCGAACCAGCTCCCAGCACTGCCGCGGATCGGATACCACCTCGTCGTGCCCCATGACATTCATCAGGCCGGTGCCGGTGTATTCCCAGTAGAGATCGATGCGTCCGGAGAAAAGGGCCGGGGTGATGACGGCAACCTCGCCCAGGCCGATTTCGTCAATGACGGCGTATCCTTCGTCCTCCAGAAGATAGCGGGTGAGGT
>SLJY01000071.1 GCA_007134875.1 Desulfobacterales bacterium | reverse complement strand
CCCCCCGCCCCCCCCCTGGCCCTCCCGCAGGCAAAGCGTCCCGGATTCTTCCCCACAGCCCAAAAAATCAAGGCATTTTACTGTTGCCGCAATGCTTGATAGACGATATGATTTATATAAACAATGCCGGTACCCAACGCCCGTCATCACTTTTTCAACCTTGCGGTTTCCGAAACCGGTGACCCGGGGGTTCCGGCATGATTTCCGGATACAACAGGACAAGACAATAATGGAGCTCACACCCGAATCCGAAGAACAACGCCTGCGGGAAAACCACCGCAAACGATTGGCCCGCCTTGCGGCAGACAAGCGGAAAATCTTTGCCATGGACCCGGAAAGCGCCCTTGATGCAGTCCTCGAACATCCCATGAATACGGCGCTTGTTCATTCCATGGCAGAAGAGGACTTCTTGTTTTTAATCAACGACATCGGCCACCATGACGCCCTTGAAATCCTTTCCCTTGCCTCGAACCGGCAGTGGGAATACATACTGGATGTCGACGGATGGCACCGCGACCGGATGCAGCTCGACTCTGTTGCCTACTGGATGAACCTGATGCACCGGGCCGACCCGGGCCGGTTCATCCAGTGGAGTACGACGGAAAAATACGATATCCTGGAGTATTTCATCAACCAAAAGGCATGGATCGTAGTCCGCGAGCCAGATGAAGACCCGGGCGACATCGGCGACGGCTTTTTCTCATGCGATGATGTCTTCTATATCCGGTTTGCAGATGATGCGTTCGCAAGCTTTGAGGACGAAGACGACCGGGAAGAAATCGAAGAATTCGTTTATACCATGATTCGCCGCATTGCGGACGAAGACCACGGTGCCTACCAGATGATGCTGTTACGGGCCGCATCGGTGATCCCCGGAGAATGCGAGGAAGAAGCCTACCGGTTCCGCAACGTGCGCCTGGCGGAAAAGGGATTTCTTCCCTTTGACGAGGCGGTGGGCGTATACGCACCGGTCAAACCGTCTTCAATACGAAAGAAACACCGAATCCGGGAGACCCAAGACATATCCGGCGACTTTTCAATGCCCGTACCCGTCAACCACCGCGCCATGCTCGACCATGATACGCTTTTCGGCAGAGCCATCGCCAGCCCGCTTTTGGAGGCAAACATGGACGACGTGCAAATCGAGTTTGCATCGCTTTGCAACCGGATCATCGCCGCGGACCAGCGTCCGATGCGGGAAAAAGAATCCCTCCGAGACATGGTCAGAAAGGCCTGCGGGTACCTTGAAATCGGCATTCAAAGGCTTGCAGGGACCAAGCATCCGCCCGGCATGGAACATGCCGCCGCCATCATCCGCGACCACTCGCTTGAGGACATTTTCCGCACCGGTTACGCATTGGTTCTCGAGTTGCAGCGCAGGGCAGCCCGGTGGAAAAAGCAGGGCTGGTTCACCCGGAACCAGCTGGCGCTTTCTTTCTGGGGTGAGCGCCTTGTGGGACATATCGGTGGACTTCTCCTGAAGCATCCCAAGTATTTCGACAACTACAGAAACGGGCTTCTCTATCGGGAATTTTCATGTATGGCGGACCTTCGCTCCGCGAAAAAGGCCCTTGACGAAGCAGCGGTCATGGACAGCCTTTTTTCTTCGATGGACATCGACACCCGGACGTTTCCGGAAGACCGGTTCGTCACGGCATCCAACTGCCTGCTCACACTGTGGGCCAAAAGCCGGCTGGAGGAAAAACAGCCCGCAGGTCCGGAACCGATCCCGGTAGAGACGTTCCGGGCTTTCTACCGGACGCTCTGGGAGCCGGCCGACGATACGCGGCGGATACGGGAAGCGGCCAAGACAGATTTTCTGGAGTGGCTGGCGAATCGGAGCGGAAGGGAGGCTCCCGATGTCTCACAAAGCGCATCGGAGTACCTGGAAAACCTGTTTGCAATCATTGAAAACGAGCTGGCCGGGGTGGCGGAAGAGAACATAGACTACCGCTATGTCGAGATCTTTCTGCTTAAGCCGTAAGGCGACAACACCAAATGAATGAATGTAATGAATACCCTTTCAACCATACACAATCCGGCAACCGGATTGACCGACGATATCGAACGGCTGCTGGCCATCATGCCGGCCTTCATCCGAAAGGCCGTCCGGGAAGATCCGGATCGCGAAGATCTTCTTGAAATAATTATTGATCTGGGCCGGCCCCCCGAGGCGCGCTTTCCGGGCAAAATCCGGGAGCTGATCGAGGAACCCGCAACCCAGAAAGACATCGACTACGTCGTGGAAAGGGTGGGGCGATTTACCGATGACAACCGTGCCGGCATCGAGCGAACCCTCCACCGGGTGTCTGCCATCCGGAACCGTTTCGGCGGCGTGGTGGGACTGACCTGCCGGGTCGGCAGGGCCGTTTTTGGAACGGTCGATCTCCTCCGGGATGTCATTGAAAGCGGTTCGTCCATTCTTCTGCTGGGCAGGCCCGGGGTCGGAAAAACCACCCTTCTCAGGGAGGCCGCGAGGGTTTTGGCCGATGATATGGGCAAGCGGGTCGTCATCGTGGATACATCCAATGAAATCGCGGGAGACGGTGATATTCCCCATCCCGGAATCGGCCGTGCGCGACGGATGCAGGTACCGTCCATCGACCTGCAGCATGCCGTCATGATCGAGGCCGTGGAAAACCATATGCCCGAGGTGATCGTCATCGACGAGATCGGCACCGAGGCGGAAGCGCTTGCGGCCCGGACCATCGCAGAGCGCGGTGTGCAGCTCATCGGCACGGCCCACGGGAATACACTGGACAACCTGCTGGCCAACCCGACCCTGTCGGACCTGGTGGGCGGGATATCCGCCGTCACCCTCTCCGACGAGGAGGCGCGGCGGCGCAGGACCCGTAAAACGATCCTGGAACGAAAGGCCCCTCCGACATTCGATGTCCTGGTGGAAATCCAGGACCGGGAATCCATGGTGGTCCATCACGAACTGGCGGGCGTGGTCGATGCCATGCTCCGCGGCAACCCGGTGACGCCTGAAATTCGGCGGCGCGATCCCGGAGGCCGGGTCGTAACCCGGCGCGACAAGGAAGTATACCGGCACTCAACCGGTTTTCCCTCCGGGGCCGCCCTTCCGGCTGCCGGTCAGACGATCCGCATCTTCACCTACGGGGTCAGCCGGAAACACATGGAACGGGCCATAAACAACCTTCGGGTTTCCGCGCGCATGGTCGCGGACATGGAAAACGCGGATATTGCGCTGACTCTGAAATCCCAGGAAAAAAAAAAGCCGCTGCGGCTGCGGGAGATCCAAAAAAACGGCATGCCGGTTCACGTAATCAAGAGCAACACCATTACCCAGATTGAGAATTTTCTCAAAGGGATTTTTCCGGATGCATTATCCGACAGCCGGGAAATGATGACCGAACCCGGCTCTCCCGGGCGCCCCTCCGAAGATGAGTCCAGGGCCGAGAAAGAGGCGGAAAAGGCGATTATGGAGGTCTGCAAAACCGGGCTTTCATTTGAGCTGCGCCCTCAAAACGCCCATTTCAGGCGACTTCAGCACATGATGCTCAACCGTCACGGGATTGCAACGGAAAGTCGGGGGCATGGCACCAGCCGGCGGGTGGTGGCGTATCCCGTAACACCTCTTGCTTAAAAGGAGCGTGTCAAGCTTTTTATCGGAAACGCTGTGTTTCGATTGTCACTAATTTACACATTGGACCACGGCAACGGCATTTCCGTCACTGTCTTTTGCCATGATAAAGCACTGGACTTCACGGTTTTTAAGTTTTTCCATGGGAATCGACTCCGGAAACCCCGGATGATGACCGGGATAGAGTTCCGGGTCATTGATGCCTGCAATACGCACGCACGCCCAGTTTTTATAATTATGCTCGTTGAATCGGCCTGTATCGAGAATCCGAAGTTCAAAACGATCACGGCCGAGAATGTTGGTTACAACACCATGTATCCTGTCTTGCATTGTGTTTCCCCCAGTACGGTTGATGATTTTTTTCGCGTACATCCTATTTGAATTTTCGAAATTACGGTGCTTTTGTCACACAAAAACACAAAGGCACCTTGTTGCCGATTGCCACGGAAAACGGGTGCTCCGTACATTAGAAAAAAAGCAATATTCATGCCATCAGCACACTTTTTTCCAACACTGGCAATCGCTTGAAATACAATACAATCCACCCGAAGGATCAAACACGGATACGCCAGGTGTAACGAAGCGTTACGAAAACACGGGGGTGGCTGTAACATCTGGTAACAGCATCTTCTTTCTGCCGCTTGTCTTTCAAGAAAAACATCGGATCATTAAAAACATCGGATCATTTTAGAGGGTCGTGCGATTCCCCTCTCGCAACTGTGAGTTTGGTGATAGCCCTGAAGAATCCCCTGTTTTCCTTAGACATTGACAACCATTTCTGCTATGGATTCAATATGGAAAAGCCCAGAATCCTGCTGATCGACAACAACGAAAACTTCCTCAACCTCTTTTGCTGCCTGCCGGAAGCGGAAACCTACGAGGTCGTCCCTTTCACCTCCCCCCGGAAAGCACTGAACTTCCTCCGCCGGGATGGTGCGGACGTCGTCCTGTCCGACGTGCAGATGCCGGAAATGACCGGGACCGAACTCCTTTCCAGGATCCAGGATCTTCGCCCGGATATCCCCTTTATCCTTATTACAGCCTACGGCTCATCCGAAAGGGCTATCTCCGCCATGAAAAAAGGGGCGTTCCATTATTTCGAAAAACCCATCGACGACAAGCGCGAGCTGTTCTGGTCCACAATCCGCGAAGCCGTTGATAAACGCCGGATGGCGAGTGAGATCGAGTCGCTGAGAAAGGAAAAGGCCCTCCGGTCCGGCCGCCTGAAATCGATTATCGGCAAGTCGAAGGGGATTCAAACGGTGCGGGAGTCCATCGAAGAGGTTGCCGGGCTGGACGTGACGGTCCTCGTTTACGGCGAAACCGGCACCGGCAAGGAACTCGTGGCCAGGGCCATCCACGACAGGAGTCCAAGGAGCAGCCGCGGCTTTTTTGCCGTCAACTGCTCCGAATTTGCCCCCGGGGTCATCGAAAGCGAGTTGTTCGGCCACGAAAAAGGGGCATTTACCGGGGCGGTCTCCCGAAAAAAGGGGGTGTTCGAGATCGCCGACAGATCCACCCTGTTTCTCGATGAAATCAGCAACGCACCCATGCCGCTTCAGTCCAAAATGCTAAGGGTGCTGGAGGCGCGGGAGTTCAAACGGGTGGGCGGCACCTCGAACATTTACTCGGATTTCCGGCTCGTTGCGGCCACCAATACAAGATTGGAAACGGAAGTCGTCGCAAACCGCTTCCGCCAGGACCTGCTCTACCGCCTGAACATGTACGTCATTGAAATCCCGCCGCTTCGTCACAGGAAAAAAGACATACCGCTTCTGGCCGAATACTATTTCAACCGCTTTAACACGGCCTATCACCGGTACCTGGAAGGAATCTCCGAAAACGCCATGAAGGCCCTGATGGCCTACCAGTGGCCGGGCAATGTGCGGGAGCTGGTCAATGTCGTGGAACGGGCGGTTATAACCTGCCGGGAAAACATGATCACCACGCGGGATATTCCCTTCAGGACGGAACCGCCACCCCGGACATCCAACATGAATCTCCGGGAGATGGAGAGGCACCTGATCGAACAGGCCCTTGAAAAAACGGACCACAACAAGACCCATGCCGCTGAAAAACTTGGCATTGCCAGAAAGACGCTGATCGAAAAAATCCGGAAATACGAAATCGAAAATCCCGGCTGATCACCTTCGCAAAAAATTGAAACCGAAACTGAGCGTTCCAAATTTTGATACACTCGTAAAATGTCGTGATCTGACGGCTTTGTATAAAGTATAAGATCAAGGCTTGCGCGATTTCGAAGGATGCAGCGCGCTTGGCGTACGTGTATGTTTACAAGGCGTAAGCCGCAAATTCTGAGAAATCGCTCGTAACGAAGATATTGGACTTTGGGACCAACATGGTATTTACGAGGCCGTCAATTTTTAAAAACTTTAAAATCGCTCAGATCAGGCGAAAGGGAAAACCGTGAGAAAAGGCATGTGCGCCCGGTCCCGCCGAACAGAGCATACTGTTGCGGCCTGCATTGCCGCGGCGTTTTCCGCCGCCGCCCTGGGCGGTATTCTGCTGCACCTTGCAACATCGCCCCCCGCGAGGGGAAGCGGGTGGCTTGCGACGGCCGCCCTGGCAGCGGTCTCAGCAGGGGCTGCCAGCCTTGCGGGCGCACGACGCCAACACGAAAAATCCTTCCCGCCATCCGCCGATCCCGACACCCTCGCACCGGATGGATCGACTTTATCATTCGGGAACCCGCCATCGCACGAAATACCGCCTGAAATCCCTGAAAAGACGACAGATCAGACAAAAACGCTTCGAAATCTGATTTTTTTCGGCGCAGCGGGAAGAAAACTGGGCCATGAGACAAGCAACTTTGTCAACAACATCCACATGGCGCTTCACGGACTGAAAAACGAAACAATGAGCGAGCGGGGTGATCACGTACTAAAACTGCTGGCTTCCGAAAGCGCAAGGATGAAAGCGTATGCGCGGCGATACAGTCAATTGTTCCGAGAGGTGACGGTTACAAAAAAAAAGGAAGATGTGGAGACGGTCCTTCGGGAGGCCATAGCCCGCTCGCAGCGGAATAACCGGCAGGTATCGTTTCAGGCGCTTTTTTCATGGGATCCCGGAAAAGCGTTGGCATCCATCCATTCCGGGCTGATGGAGGAGGCGTTCTTCCGGCTGACGAATGCAACGGCCCGGCTTCCGGAAACCGGCTCCACGGTCAGAATCCACGGGAAGATCAAAGAGTACCGTATTGTCGTGACAACAACCCATCCCGGGCTTTCAGCCGTTTCTCCCGGTGAAATGGACTTATTCGAACCCTTCGATTCCACGGGAAAAATATCGGACCTGTTTGCCGTCCGGACGATCGCGGAGGCCCACGGCGGCGATTTTTCCGTCCGGGAAACCCCTGAAGGGGAAATCGCTTTGGAGATCTCGCTTCCAAGCGCCACCAAGTAGTACAAAACGGGCCCGCGCTGATACCCTGCGGCAGTAAATAGCGGCCGAACAAAAACCGTCTTTTTCGCCGACCTCTGCGTCCGGCTCAAATTTTTATCCTCAAAATACGCCAAGCATTCCTGCGGTTGAAATTTTCGCCGCCCTTGATCTTGACGAAAAATCCCGGTTTTCGTTCGGACACTAAATACAAAAGGGGTATGCCTTCCGTCTGTGGAAAGGATACCCCTTTTCAAATTGTTTGTACGGAAATTATAAAACTGTCACATTGACCGCTGCCGGGCCTTTTTTCCCCTGCTCAACCTCGAAGCTGACCTTGTCACCCTCGTTCAGCGACTTGAAACCGCTCGAGTTGATGGCGGAAAAATGGACAAATACGTCCGGTCCGTCTTCCTGCTCGATGAAACCAAAGCCTTTGCTGTCGTTGAACCATTTGACTGTGCCGTTTTTCATTCGTGTCTATCCTCCTTTCTCATAATTTTCTCATGGTCTCAAACCGGAGGCAGCCACTTCAAAAAAACGGGTCCTTCCTTCTTTGAAACCGGCCCGCCAACCAAGCCCGGGCCTTTACAGATTAACCTCATAATAATATGATTTATCAAAAATGCAAGCAGATTTTTTCTTACCAATGGCAAAAGGAAGCGCCCCCTGTTGATACCCTGCAAACGATCGCCGGCTTTCCGGACAATCCAAACGCCTGCGACAGAAATGAAAAGCGGCTTTTCTGCGGTTTTATTTGATCCGGACTTTTGCATTTTCCCGGCAGATGCTTACATTAAATTGGTATCGGGACATTGATTTATGCAATCGATGACTTTCCACTTCTGGAGGATTGAATGACGGGCAACAACCAAAATGACGAACATGCTTTTACCGATCCGGACCTTGATGAAACCCAACCGGAGACGGACGAAGATTTCATGGCCATGTACGAGGACAGCCTCAGGGCCATACGCTCAGGGCACGTTATCGAAGGAGAAATCGTCGATATAGAAAAAGACGGGGTCCTGATCGATATCGGCTACAAAAGCGAAGGACTGGTTTCCAAAAAGGAATTTCTCGATGCCGATGGCAATCTTACCGTCCGGGTCGGCGACCGGGTGGAGGTCTTTCTCGTACGCAAGGAAGAAGACGGATACCCGGTATTATCACGCGAGGAAGCCGTTCGGGACAAACTTTTCGACAAACTCCGGGACATCTACGATAACGACGGGACCGTCGAAGGGAAAATTGTATCCCGGATCAAGGGCGGATATATGGTGGATATCGGACTCAACGCCTTTCTGCCGGCATCTCAACTGGACGACAAACCGGTGAAAGACCCCGAGGCGTGGCTCAACAAGCCTTTTGAGTTCAAAATCGTGCAGTTCAACAAAGCGGAACGAAATATCGTCCTGTCCCGGCGCGTTCTGATCGAACAGGAACGAAAGGAACTTGCGGAAAAAACCCTTGCCACCGTCAAGGAAGGGGACATCGTCGACGGCGTCGTAAAAAACATCACCGACTACGGCCTTTTCGTGGACATCGGCGGCATCAATGGCCTGGTGCATATCAGCAACATTTCCTGGGGACCGGTACGCCATCCTTCTGAATTTTACGGTGTCGACGACCCGGTAAAAGTTAAAATCCTGGATATTGATGCGCAAAACAAAAAAATCTCTTTGGGCATCAAGCAACTGACACCCGATCCATGGGCTGTTGCACCCGAAAAATACCCGATTGGGGAGAAAGTTGCCGGAACCGTCATCAGCCTGAAGAACTACGGTGCTTTCGTATCGGTGGAAGAAGGCATCGTCGGGCTGATCAGCGTGGCCGATCTCTCCTGGACCCAGAAAATCCGGCATCCCAACCAGGTGCTCAAGATCGGGGACGAAGTCGAATGCATTGTTCTTTCAATCAATCCGGAAAAACGCCAGATGTCGCTCGGGTACAAGCAGCTTTTCCCCAATCCGTGGGACACGCTCCATGACAACTACCCGGAAGGAACGGTTATCGAAGGCGTAATCCGGCAGATTACCGACTTCGGTATCTTCGTCGGAATCACGGAGGAAATCGACGGGTTGGTTCACGTATCGGACTTGCCCCAGGGGCATAAAAAGATTGAGGAACACTACCAGAAAGGACAAACGGTACAGGCCAAGATACTCGAGATCGACCGGAAGAACGAACGGGTGAAACTGGGCATCCGGCAGCTTGCTCCGGATCCGTGGACCGTTCTGCCGGAAAAATACCCGCCGAACACCCTGATTACCGGAAAAATTGCCAATATCGCGGAATTCGGCATCTTCGTGGAGATCGAGCAGGGCATCCAGGGCTTGGTCCACATTTCCGAGATTCCCGCCGAAAGCGGGGAAAACCCCCTGGAGACCTTCAAGACCGGGGATGCGGTGGAAACGCGTGTACTGGAGGTCCGTCCGGAACAGAAAAAAATCCGGCTGACCATGAAACCGGAAAAACCGGGTGAACAACCCCATGAGGAAGAACCCCCCGGCGAGGAAGAAACGGGTTTTGGCTCCCTGCTGAAGGAAAAAATCGAGCAGCAGAAGGACAACCAGTAGGGGCAACGTTCTGCAGTCCTGCCTTGTGTCGCTTTTCAGCCAGCCTGAACCGAGGGGAAACGGGATCTATCCGTATGGGGAAGAAATTTCGCGGCGGAAAACCGGTTCATGAAGTCCTGGTTGACGTTGAGTTCCAGGTATGTGATCCGGTCCCGGACCGAATCGATATGATCCATGACGGCCCTTTCCGAAAGAAGCCGCACGGCCCCTTTGAGAGAGCTGTTTCCCAGGCTTTGATAGGTTTTTTCCGGAAGATCCGGAATCATCCCGATCGATATGGCTGAACGGGGTTTTATAAACGATCCGAAGGTTCCGGCCACGTAAAACACCCCGATATCCGAAAAATCGATGCCCACATACCCCAATATGGTTTCCAGGATGGTATACATGGCGGCTTTCGAACGAATGAGGCTGTCAATATCGACCTGACTGATCACCAACTCCTCGCCGGTTGCGGAGTTCTCCTGGCTTACCAGCACGACATGACCGACCCCGTCCTTCTCCCCGTAGCGCGCTCCGCATGCCCCGGGCACCAGCCGCCCCCGGATATCGAGCATCCCGGATAAAAACAGGGCGGCCGCCAGATCGATCATGCCCGATCCGCAGATTCCGAGGGGGGGCATCTCTTCAATGGTGCCGATGTGAAACGTTTTTGTTTCCGGATCGATGGAAACGGTATCGATCACGCCCGGCCCGGCGGTCATCCCGATTTCGGAGACGCCGCCTTCCAAGGCCGGACCCGCCGCACCGGCACAGGCGACCAGCCACTCCCGGTTTCCCAGCAGCACCTCCGCATTGGTGCCGACATCGACAAGTAGCGAAATTTTTTCGCTCTCATGAAAGCCTGCATGGACGGCTCCGGCAATCAGGTCCCCGCCAAAGTAGCTGCCCACGTTTGGAAACACGAAAACCCTGCCGTTCAAGCCCATTTCAATACCCAGCGAGGAAGAGCGGATGGCACCGAATGTATTGGCCGCCGGGATATACGGCTCCCGGATAATGCCGTGGGGATCCAGATTCGCAAACAGATGGGTCATGGCCGTATTGCCGGCCACCGCCATGAGACAAACCCGGCTTCTCGGTATACCGGCCTCTTCGCACATTCGCCCGATCCGGCCGTTGATGGCATCGACGATCAGGCGATGCAGTTTTATAAGGCCTCCGGGCGTATCGGCAAAGTGAACCCGCTCCAGGATATCCGGGCCGATCTCTCCCTGGGGATTATCAAATGCATGCTGCACTATGGAGGCGCCGTCGGCGAGGTTAATCATTTCCATAACCACCCGGGTGGTACCCAGATCCACGGCGATGCCGGCGAAAGGGTTCGGATTCTCCGGATTCTGCACATCGATGAGATGAAAGCAGCCGCCGTTTTTGAAATACGCGCACCGGCACCGGTACCCCCATTGTTTCAGATTCCGTGGCAAATCCCTCAGGGAAACCGGATCCGCTATGACGTCATCGACTCCGATATGCCGGGCAAGGGCTTTTTTCAGCCGGTCGGTATCCGCCGTATTGTCATCGAGGGAGGGAGGGGTTAACCGTACGTCCGTCACCCACCCGGCCGTTTTAGTGTCCATGATGAAAATCCATAAATGAAAGTCTCTATAAAGTGAATCCCGCCTTAAAAAATTCGAGCGGACGGCTTTGTAATATGTCCGGGGCAAGGGATTGATGCACTTGTAAAAAGTCGCCATCCGACGGCATTGTATAAGGCTCAAGATCAAGGCTTGCCGGGTTCCGAAGCGTGCGGCGTACTTAGCGTATGTGAAATACCAAGGAATTTTCGTTCAGGCAGCGGTTTTCGTTCAGCCTCTGCCTACAAACCGGGGGCAAGCTGAAAGGCCATGTCGCGAGCCACCGCAAAGCATTCGAGCGATACATTCCTGGCGGCGGCGTATTCGTTGCAGGTTTGGATGATCCGGTCCATATTCTCATCCGACCGGTCCTGATTCAGGTGAAATATCCCCAGGCGGCGGACATTCGCGTCAATGGCGAGGTTCAGGGCATCCATGTAGGATGAGTGCCCCCATTCCACGGAGCATGCATATTCCTCCGGCGTATACTCTCCGTCGTGGAACAACAGGTCGGCGCCTTCGCAAAATTCGACATACTCCCTGTAGGAGCGGCCGCCTTCATGGGTGAAGCCCAGTTCGTTATCCGTAAGAAAAACAAATCGCCGGCCGTTTTCTTCAAAGCTGTAGCCGCACCCGCCGTTGGGGTGGCTCAGGGAAACCGGGGTTATGTTCACCGAGCCGATGGAAAACGGCCCGGGGCAGCCGTTGCGGTAGAATATCGAGGCTTTCAGATCCGAGTAGCGAACCGGAAAGTGGGGCGGGCGCATGAGTTTTGTGACGATGGTCTCGATGTATTTGCCGGGAAACGGGCATCGCTGCAAGTATACGCTGGACTCCGCCTTGTGCAGCGGCTTGAAGAAAGGAAAACCCATCAGGTGATCCCAGTGGGAATGCGTAAATATAAAATTAAAAATGCTCCGGTCCTCGCTGATGAGCTGGTTGCCCAGGCGCCGTATGCCGGTTCCGGCATCCACGATGATCAGATCGTCGCTTTCCGTGCGAATCTCGATGCACGTGGTGTCACCTCCGTACTTTTCGTACGAAGCGCCCGATACGGGGATGGATCCCCTTGACCCCCAGCACTTGATATACATGGATTTCCTTACACTGCATCCGGTCTGATAATTACCGCTACAAACACCTGCCAGGTTCATGCAAAAAACGTGCTCAGCTACCCGAAGCCCCCCGTTAGGGTATGCCACACACCTTCCCCGACGAAACGATACTCAATTTCGGCACCCGCTTGCCGCAAATTGTCCTCGATGCGATCCGCCTGGCTGCGCAAAAGCCCCGAGAGAATAAAGTGCCTGATAAACGCAAATTCGGGGGCTGCCACCAACATTTTCATTACATCGTAATGGATATTGGCAACGACCAGATCCGCCCCGACGCCTATAAAATCCTCAGCGCATCCCTGTATTGCCAGTACCGAAGCTTCCAGGCGGTTTTTCACGATGTTGCTTTTGGCGGTTTCGACGGCCAGCAGGTTTCTATCCACTGCCAAGGTTCGGCGGCTTCCCAGGCGCGCGGCGGCCAGGGCCAGAAGCCCGGTGCCGCAGCCCAAATCAAGGGTTGTCCTTACAGAAGCACCCCGGCAAATCATCGCCATGGCATCCAGGCAGTCCCGGGTGGTGGGATGCGTTCCGGATCCGAACACCACGCCGGGATCAAGCCACACCACGTCCTGCCTGCCTGCCCCCGCTTCCGGCATCCAGGGCGGCACGACACGAAATCCGCCTGCTTCAAAGGGCTGCGGGGCGCCGCCGATCCAGTCTTCGTAAGACATGATGAATCGGTCCTTCAGCACCGCTTCGGGGCTTCCGGCCAGAACCGAGGCGACCAGGTCGTCAGCCGGATCCGAAAAAAACAGAAAGGAACAGTCCGCCTCCTGCCAGTTGCCGATGAAATTGTCGCCGAATATGGATTTTCCGGCCGAAATGCAGCCGCTGGCATAATAAATGTATAAATCTTCATACGGCAATTCAGTCCGATCCGCTTTGTCACGCATCCTGCATGAACCGGTCGAAGGCCGCAAACGCGGCCTGAACCACGGGGCTGTCCTCCGGCATCTCGATCATGGGGCGCCCCTTGAAATCGAATTCATAGACCATATCATCGGCCGGGACCGAACCGATATATTCCAGGCCGGCATCCCGCACCTTCGCCAGCACCTCTTCCGGCGGCTCGCCCTTTGCCTGGTTGATGATCAGGCAGCTTCGCTGCACGCCGATATGCAGGCCGCCTGCCAGCTCATGAATCCGGATCGCGGCCTGGAGTCCCCGCCGGGAGGCGTCCGTGACGATCAGCAGAACGTCGATATTCTTGGTGGTCAACCGGCTGATGTGCTCCATGCCGGCTTCGTTGTCCATGACGATATAGGAATAATTTTCCGAGAGCCGCTCCAGGAAATTGGTCAGCAGCGTATTGGCCGCACAGTAGCACCCGGCGCCCTCCGGCTGCCCCATGACGACCAGGTCGAAATCGCCGGATTCAATGACGGCCTGCTCCAGACGCATGGACATGAACACGTCCTTGGTCATTCCGGACGGCACATCCCCTTTTTTCATCTCCTCCCTGGCCTGACCTAGAGAATCGGTTGCCTCAAGCCCCAGGACCTCATTGAAATTCACGTTGGAATCCGCGTCAACCGCGAGAATCGGTGATTTTCCGTTTTTCAGCAAGTACTTGACGAGAAATCCGGCAGTCGTTGTCTTTCCGGTTCCGCCTTTTCCCGCAAGCGCAATCGACATTGGCATGGTAAGATCCTATCTCCTTTCACGCGCAAACACGTTTGACGGCTTTGTAAAAGTCCAATATCTGATCACGCGCGATTTCTCAGAATCTCACGTACGCTAACTACTCTGTATTCTTCGAAATCGCGCAAGCCTTGATCTTGAACCTTTTTACAAAGCCGTCAGATCGAGACTTTTACGAGTGCATCACGTTTAACATCCATGAAAATAATCACCCAGCCCTGAAAAGCAATCCGATCCTGCCGGGAAGGTCTCTCAGAAGCGACCGTTCCCGCTCCAGCAATGGGTGCAGAGTTTTTCCCGGTCAAGTCCGATGGCGGCGATCATGTCGTTTATCTCCTGAAAACGAAGCGATGTAAGCCCCAGGCGACTCCGGATAATCTCCACCATTTTTTGATATTTTTCGGATGACTGGTCCGTGTAGGCCTCCAGGCACTCCAAAATCGCCTCCGGATCGTCGACGCCTTCAATATCATGGACCGCCTTCCGGCCCACAAGGTCCAGGTTGGAACGGGACGTGGAAAAATTCAGAAACGGGCAGGGGTATATCAGGGCCGGACATGCAATACGCATGTGCACCTCTTTTGCCCCGGCCCGGAACAGGTGCGCCACGTTGTCCTTGAGCTGTGTCCCTCTCACGATGGAGTCATCGCAGAAAAGCAGGCGCTTTCCCTCGATCAAATCCCTGACCGGGATCAGCTTCATCCTCGCAACCAGATCCCGGTCCGACTGATTCTGCGGCATGAAACTGCGGGGCCAGGTTGGAGTGTATTTGACGTACGGCCGGGAATAGGTGATTCTGCGAAAATTGGCATATCCGATGGCATGACCGACCCCCGAGTCCGGAATGCCGGAGACCATGTCAACGGGCGTGTCGTCCTTTTCCCCCAACTTTTTCCCGCACCGGTAACGTACCGACTCCACATTGATCCCTTCGTAACTGGAAGCCGGATATCCGTAATAGATCCAGAGAAAAGCGCAGACCTGCATCTGGTTGCCCGGCGCAACGAGCTGCCGGTATCCCGTCGCATCGATTTGAACGACCTCGCCGGGACCCAGAAAGTAATCCACATCGTAGCCAAGATTGTAAAACGCCGTGGTCTCGGATGCGACAGCATAGCCCGAATCCTTTTTTCCGATGGCCAGGGGGGTTCTTCCGAGCTTGTCCCGTGCTGCGATAATCCCCTCGTCCGCAAGAAGAAGCATCGAGCAGGACCCCTGGATCATCTTTCGGGCATGGACGATCCCTTCAGCGAAACTGTCCTTCTGGCTGATCAGCATCCCGGTCAGCTCCGTGGGATTCACCGACCCGCCGCCGGCTTCCGAAAAATGAATCCGCCGGCTGAACGCCTCTCTCGAAATATCTTCGAGATTGTTGATCTTACCAACGGTTGCAATGCCGAAAGCCCCCAGGTGGGATCCCAGGATCAGCGGCTGCGCATCGTTGTCGCTGATTACGCCGATACCGCTATTCCCGTGGAGTGCCGGCAACTCACCGCCCAGCTTTGTGCGGAAATAGCTGTTTTCGATTTTCTTGATCGCCTTGACGATCCGCAGGTCGTTTTTGACCGCCAGCCCGCCGCGCCGTGTTCCCAGGTGGGAATGATAGTCCGTGCCGTAAAAGATGTCTATGACACAATCGGTTTCCAGTACCGCGCCGAATAAGCCGCCCATCATGCTTGAGACCTTTTAGTAATTGACAACCGGGGGGTTTGTCCGGTTCCGTTTCGGAACGCAAAACCCGCCTTTCAATAAAAAAGGTCTTTATTCCATCAAAATCGGCTCGTGTCAAACCCTATGAACACCGAGAACGTAATAATGCATGAAAAATAATGAATTTCTGCAAAAAAAAGAAACAGCGCAATAATCATCCATTTCAGATTTAACGGAAAAAAGCCGCTCCAAGCCGGCGGGCCTCCTCAATGTATTCGGGAAACCCATGAATGTCGCCCTCGAAATCAAGGCCCCGGCAAAGAAGGGTTTCATCCACTCCGGCATCGAGTACGTCAAAAAAATAGCGCATGGACAAAAGCATGCCGTCGAAAAGCTTTTTCCCCTTTGTCGCGCCGGCTGCGATGACAAGGCCTTTTCGTGTCGGCCGGGATTTTTCGGCCGGCTGCGGATCGATCCAATATTTTTTGACCCACAGGGACTGGCAGCGGTCCATGAAAATCTTGAGATGCGCGCTGACCGTGTAGAAAAACACCGGGGAAGCCACGGCAATGGCATCCGCTGCAAGAATCCGGTCGCGTACCGCCTGGAAGTCGTCTCGGATGGCGCACTCCCCATTTTCCTTGCAGCCGTAGATTTCGAGGCAGGGAGACATCCTGTAGTCCCTGAGGACAATGGATTCGACGGTTGCGCCGGACTCTTCTGCGCCCAGCATCGCTGCGGATAGCAGGGCTGCCGTATTTCCGCTTCTTCGGGGGCTTGCATATACAGCGGCGATTTTTAAAGGCATTCGGTTTCTCCTTATTTTTCCGAACCGGGACATCCGGTTACCTTGCGGTTCAGCACACCCAGTTCCTGTTTCAGCAACGAATAGGAATAATGCGCGCTGGCCACTTCATAATTGTGATCCACCATGCGGCGGCAAAGTTCCTTATCCATGATAACGCGCCGCGTTTCATCCACCGCCCTGCCGGTGACGTATCCGTCCAGTTCAATCACGGAAAACCCCTTAGGCTTGATATCGACGGTATAGATGGAATACGTGTTGGCCACGATCGGCTTTTTGAAATAGACGGCTTCCAGAAATGCGTTGCCGAAGCCTTCAAAATCGGAGGGATAGGTTACCAGGTCCGCATGGGGGTAGATGTCGCCCAGGGTATAAATTTTTCTTCTGTCAGTTGTTTTTCCGCGTTTGTCGCTGATCATCTCGGATACGAAAACCGTCTTTACACCCATCAGATCCGAATATTCCCGGATCCGCCGCTCGTAGTCGTACCCCTCGTCTCCGGAGGCATGGGAAATCACCAGCCGGGCATTCATATCCAGCCGGGAAACCAGTTCGATGGCATGTTCGATGCCCTTTCGCTTGACCACCCGGGTCGGCTGCAAAACAAGAAGCTCGTCCTGCAGTATTCCCAGGGCGCTTCGGACGTCGGCGTCGTAGTCGTCGCTTTTTATGGCCGCGGGAGGGTTTTCGAAGTCCATGACATTGGGAATCACCTTGGCGGAGATTCCTGTCCGGAACCCCAATTGGTTGCAGGCGGCGCTGGAGATGACCACGTGTTCCATCCGGGGAAGATGCGGCGGGAAAGCCATCTGAAGGCAATCGCTTACGGCGTTGACCAGAAACCTTTCGCGCTCCCAGAAAAAATCGTGGTGATGGGCGATGGCCGGTATTTCCGTTTCGCAAAGGATCTCGGTTACGGCAAGGCCTAAAGGGATGTTGAGCGGTATGGCAAGGATATTCTGAAGCACCAGCAGGTCGATGTTGCAGGTTTTCAGGAAATCATAGAGCTGGCCCTTCAGACGGTTTTTCAGATCATGAATCGCTTCGGTGATATATCTGCCCCGAAAGCGGACGTCAAAAACGTTATCGTATACGTGCTTGATCTCCGGATGCCGGAAATGGGCCAGCGGCGCCAGGTAGGAGCGGTCGGCGGGGCGGTCCAGCTCCCCGGCGAAATAGTAGGAGGTAAATCCTTGGGCTTTCAGGACATCGGCCCATTTTCCCGCTTCCAGGGATACGCCGTCGGTCCCCATGAGCCGGGTGGAAACGAAACCCGCATTGTGGCGGGTGTTGCACGCGCTGCAAAACCCCATACCGCATCAATTCATGATTATATGGTTTAAAGAGTTGACGCTTCGTAAAAGTCCAGTATCTGAACCTGCTCGCAACCTCCCGGGAATATGGGATGTGCTTTCCTGCCTAAAACATAATACCGGATTTCCAGGATGGAAAACCATTAAGATTATATCTTGACAGAAAATTTCATCAATGCCATTACATTTTCAAATTTTCCGTCGATACGATTGGTGCAATCATAAAAAATCGCGATCTGACGGCAAGGAGAGCCCACCCCATGCTCGACATCAAAATCAACCTGCTTAAAAACCGGCTATACATCACCTACAGCCCGTATCCCGAAGACCCATACGGAAACGGTATTCATGCCATCCGGAAAGCCGCCGGAAAACTGTCTTCCGGCTTCGGGTGCATCACCCGTTTTACCGATATCCGATCCATGGACCAACAAACCGACCGGCAGGTCCGGGAAGCCCGGGAGATGCTTGTGGATATGGGCATGACCCGCGCGGTCCGGATCGGCGAGTTTCCGGAAGGTGATCATGCGGATATCGCGGGAATCGAGCCTGAAATTATCCGGCGCTACAGCGGCAGGCGCTGCACGGTGTATACCGCCGATACACCGGTAAAGGCCGAGAACCTTCTCGACCGGGCGGATAAAACGTCCCGCACGGAAAACCGCTTCAATCCAGGATTTGCAGGGAACAACGCCGTATGAATACATCTTTCGTACCGTCATACGCGCATAGCCTCGAATCGGGCGAACTGAAAGACAAGGTTCGACGCGCGATGTCCATTCTCGAACACTGCACCCTGTGCCCCCGGAGATGCGGCGTCAACCGAACCCAGGGCGAAACCGGCATATGCAAGACCGGAAAAAACGCCCGGGTATCCTCCATACACGCCCATTTCGGCGAAGAGCCGCCGCTTGTGGGCCGGAACGGATCGGGAACGGTCTTTTTCACGCACTGCAACCTGATGTGCATCTTCTGCCAAAACTGGGACATAAGCCACCAAGGCTTCGGCGAGGACGCGACGGACACGGAACTGGCCCGGATGATGCTGGCCCTTCAGGAAAGAGGCTGCCACAACATCAACTTCGTCACGCCGTCCCACGTGGTTCCACAGATCCTCAGCGCAGTGGAAAAGGCCGCAGCCGATGGACTGCGCCTTCCCCTGGTATACAACAGCGGCGGGTACGACGCCGTTGAAACCCTTGGGTTGCTCGAAGGGGTCGTCGACATCTACATGCCGGACTTCAAGTTCTGGGATGAAACCGTTGCGGAGTCAACCTGCAATGCACCGGATTACCCGGAGGTCGCCCGGCGCGCGCTTTCAGAAATGCACCGGCAGGTGGGGGATCTTGTTGTCGATGACGAGGGGCTGGCCCGAAATGGACTGATCGCAAGACACCTGGTTCTTCCGGGCGGCCTGGCCGGTACCCGGCAGGTGATGCGCTTTATTGCCGAACACATTTCAAAAAAAACCTATGTCAATGTCATGTCCCAGTACCGGCCGGTGGGCATGACCCACACGGTTCCTGAACTTTCCCGCGCCCTGTCCGCCGCGGACTACCGGGCGGCCCTGGATACGGCCCGCGAGGAAGGGCTCTTCCGGTTTGCGTGATGACACAAGTCCCAATGTTGACGGCTTCGTAAAAAGCTTTTCGTTTTTCTGAGCGTGTTCATTTCAGGGACAATCGGTTTATTTTATAGTACTGGCTGCTGTGACGCCATGAAATACCATCCCGTGATAATCCGGATATAGGATGCGCTTCCTTCGTCAGCACATCCTATGGCTGAAATACCGCCCGATATTACAGCCGGGATGCGATGGATAATAACGACCAATAACATTCACAACGTGCCGGTTTTTGAAGTTACTTGCAACAACTCTGCCCGCCGCTTCTTTTCCGCTTGACAAAATTAATCATCCTTACTAAATAAAAGTGTCTTAGACCTTATTACGAGACACCATCAGGAATAATACCCGGGGGTGCCTGAGGCTTCCCTCAAGATCATCACCAGTCACAACACGAAAAACACCCATCCGGACGAATCATACCGGAAGCGAATAAACATAAAACGCAATAGTTCTGGAAAGAAAATAATAACCTGACGGAAAGGAGAAGCAAGCATGTCTCAACTGATTCCACCCCATGGCGGTAAAGGGCTCATCAACCGCATGCTCGAAGGCGCCGAACTGGAAGCCGAAAAGAAAAAAGCCGATGGTCTTACCAAGATTACCATGACCCCCCGCGAGCAGGGCGACCTGATCATGCTCGGCACCGGCGGATTTTCCCCGCTGGATGGCTTCATGACCAAGGCCGACTGGGAAAGCGTATGCAACGACTACCTGCTGGCGGACGGCACCTTCTGGCCCGTTCCCGTCACGCTGTCGGCAAGCAAGGAAGAAGCCGACGCCATCAACGAAGGTGATGAAATCGCCCTGTACTCCCCGGAGCTCGATGAGATCATGGGGACCATGAAGGTCACCGAAAAATTCGAAATGACCGAAGAAAACAAGCGCTTCGAGTGCGAAAAAACCTTCATGGGCGAAGGCACCCCCACCAAGGAGGAGTTCTGGAAGCTGGCCGAGGATG
>SLJY01000051.1 GCA_007134875.1 Desulfobacterales bacterium | reverse complement strand
TCAGGAAGTATTCCGCTCTGTCCATTCTCCCGTGGCAAACACGGTGCCGTCGTTGTACATTTTAAATATGCCCGCGTCCCCATCCGCCGCACTCTTGGTTTCGCACGCCGCTTCGAGCGACACCACGTCGCTGCCTATCTGCCGGTCGTACTGCATGCTGACCGTGCGGATTTTACCGGAGTCGAAGCCGTTTCTGTACAGCAGCGCCAGCAGGTAATCGAAATAGACGGCATTGTTTACGTGGTTAAGCGGATCGAAATCGGTGGGGCGCGTGGTGATGCGCGTGGTGTATTGGGGCGCGATATCGTTTTCCGGCTTCCATGCCTCCAGGTCGAAGTCCGTGGCGCGCTCGTCCACAACGCCGTATTTTTCGCCGGTGTCCGGGGGCACCTTGCGAAGCCGGCCGGCGTCGAGGTCGTAATAGAGCCATACGGTGGTCGCCGCGGCCACCCGCTCGTTTCCGGCATACAACTCGTATTCCCGGTAGGCCTTGAAGCCCCTTGAAAAGCGATGCCACGTGGTGGCGGTGACGGTTTCGGCATACATGGGAAGACGATCGATCCGTGCTGCAATCCGATGCAAAACCCAGCGCTTGCCGGTGGCGGTCATGGCGTTTTCAGCGTCATCCGAATGCCTGCCGGAGGCCTCCTGGAGCACCCGGAACAGGGCACCAAGGGTGATCCGGTAGTCCATGCCGATGTCGAAATAATTGAGCGCCCTGGTGATGGATACTTTCATTTTCTTTTTTCCCTCTTCCTGATATGCTCGGGAGCAAGATTTCAACCTGCACCGGTGTAGCATACTTTTTTCACAAAACCGAATAAAAAAAACACGTTGCCGCCTGCACGGAAAACCCGCGGCGCAGGGGAGGCTTTTCGGCATGCGCGCAAAAAAACCGTATTGGCAAGGAAACCGTTTTGATTGATCACACGTTCTGTCATGTCCAGGGAGTCGGGCCGACCACGGAAAAGCGCCTGTGGGAGGCGGATATCCATAAGTGGACGGATTTCGCGAACTGCCGGGAAACCCTCCTTTCCGCGGGCAGGTACCGGGCCGTTCTTATGGAGATCGAACAGTCCCTGGCGGCTTTCGCGTCGAAAGATATCGGCTATTTTTTCCAAAGACTTCCGGCGCGGGAGCACTGGCGGCTTTTCGGGGCCTTCCGGGAACGGACGGCCTACATCGATATAGAAACCACCGGGCTTGACTTCCACCATGCCATGATCACGACCATTGCGCTTTATGACGGCACCGGCATATTCACGTACGTGAACGGAGAAAACCTTGATCAGTTCGTGGAAGACATATTTCGCTACGACCTGATCGTTACTTACAACGGCAAGACCTTCGATGTACCGTTTATGGAATCTTTTTTCGGCACAGGGTTTCCCCACGCCCATATCGATTTGCGCTGGGTGCTGGGTTCGCTGGGATACAAGGGGGGACTCAAGGCCGTTGAAAAGCGTTTCGGATTGTCCAGGGCCGAACTCGAAGGGGTCGACGGGTATCTGGCCGTTTTGTTGTGGAATGAATATGCCGCCAGCGGCAACCGGGCCGCACGGGAAACCCTGATCGCCTATAACGTGGAAGATGTGATCAATCTTGAATTTCTCATGCACAGCGCCTATAATCTGAAAATTGGCGGTACGCCTTTTGGCTCGGATCTCTTGCTGAATGTCCCTGACCGGCCGGTTGTTCCTTACAGCGCGGACCCCGATCTTGTATCGCGGATCCGAAGTCGTTGTGAAGGCGGCCGAACTTTCCGGTGAGCCATCATACCATTATTAACAACCCGGGGCGATCGTGGCGGTCGTAACACGCAAACGCATTGCATACAGTTTTTTCCTGCTGCTTTTTTTCGCGGTGACGGGCTTTTTTTTGCTGCATGCCCCCGTGGGAGGCCTGCTTGAGGCTTCTCTGGAAAAGCGGATCGGGCGCATGCTCGGTGCAGCCGTGGCATTCGATGATCTCGATGTCCGACTGCATGGCCGTGTGCAGGCCCGTTCCATCCGGATCGATCCCGGGAGCGCCCCCGGCGAGGCCATCCGGGAAGCGCCGATCCGGTTGTCCGATGTCTCCGCCCGCTACAGCCTCGCGTCCATTATTGCCGGCCGATACAGCCTGGATACCCTGGAGATCGGCTCCATTTCAGCCGATGCGGATGAAGAACTTCTCGGGTGGATCTCCGGTGTCAGGGAAGAGCGGATACCCATAGCCGACCTTCCGCCGCTTGAAATCCGGGACGGGGCTGTCAACCTCGACGCATTGGGTCCGCTCCATCCGTTTCGGATCCAGAATATCCGCCTTTCGGCCTTTTGGCCTGAGGCGCACCGGGCCGAAGGCGAGCTGGTATTTTCCGCGGGCGGCAACGATGTTCATCTTGCCTTTGAAAAAAATCGCGGGCAGGGTTTTGCCGCGGCCGATGTCACCGTGGACGGCTTTGATCTTTCCATTCTTGCCCCGGCGGCTTTTTCCCCGGCCGGCTTCGATTTTTCCCGCGCAAAAGTACGCGGCATTCTAAGTGGACGTGTCACCTGGCTTTTCGGATCCGAGCAGTTGGTGGGGGATCTCATTCTTACCGGGCTGACCGCCGGCCATCCGGAAACGGGGCTGGTGATCGCCAACGGCAGCGTCGGCATCCAGGTGTCCGGGCGGGATGTCGTTTTTCACGATGCACGTTTTCGTATTGCAGACGGCCGTGTGCATGTTCCCGCCGCCCGGTTTCAGGCGGGAGCATCCGGCCTCGAACCGGTTCGCCTTCATGGAAGCATGACGGGACTTGATTTGTCCCGGCTGCATGAAATGGGTGTTTTCTCACTCTTTCCGGCGCAGTTTCAGCCCTTGCTGATCGACTCGGGAGAACTCGGTGCGGTTTTCGAGGGACAAAGAGATGAAAAGGAAACGATGCAAGCCCGGGCGGATTTGGAGATTTCCGGCGGGGCCGGTGTTCTGAGAGATCCCGAAGTGGCCTTTGAAGGCTTTGACGCTGCGGGAACCGTCTCTTCCTCCGGCAGGGTGGACGTGGACCGGGCGGAAGCCCGCTTCTGGGAAGGATCCGCAAGGGCCGAAGGATCTTTCGATCTGCCCGGAAAACATTCCGCAAAAGGCATCAGCAATCTCCGGATGGATATTCATGCCACGGATATCGCCCAAAACGAAACGCTTATCGGGCTGCTGCCCGGCGCTGTCCGTAAGGGCTTCCGGATGGCGGGACCTTCCGGTGCACGGGTGGGGGGCGATATTCGTTTCGACGAAGACGGGGTGCTTCTGGATCTCGCTGTATCAGGCAAATCCCTGTCACCGCCCGCTCTGCCGCTTGTTTTTTCCGATGTTTCCGGGCGAATCCGCTGGGCCACGGGGGGGACGGAAGTGGTTTTCGAAGATGTTTCGGGCAATGTCGACGGCTCCGGTGTGCGCGGCAGGGGAAGCCTGTGGATCGATGCGCCCCTCCGGGGGGATATTTTCCTGCAGGCCAATGACCTGGCGCTTACACCGGAATTGCTGGACTGGCTCGGGATCAGGCCGGAACCTTTGCGGTTGACGGGACGTTTCGATCTTGACCTGTCCGCCCGAGGCTGGCGGCCGGAACCCGGCTCCGTGATCCGGTCGCTGCGCGGGGTCGAATCCCGGATCGAACTTGACGAAGTGGCTGCTTTTCACCCGGAGCACGGTCTTGCGGCAGAATCCGCCGGCGCAAGCCTCCTGCAAAAAGAAGAAGGCCTCACCATCGATGCATTTCACGGCTTGGTTTACGGGATTGCCGTGGCGGGCAGCGGACACATCCCGTTTGATGATGCAGGAAAAAAAGCCCATGTTGATATAGAAACGGAAAGCTTTGACTTGTCGCGAAAACGGGTCAAAGCCTTTTTTCCGGATGGCATACCCGATACGGTTGATATGAAAGGGCGTGCGAGGCTGTTTGGAACCCTGCATGCGGATCCAGCGAAACCCGGCGGCAGGGAGGGGCTTTCCGGAGAGATTTTCGCCGAATTGAAAGACGCGGCCGTGATGATGTCCGGAAACGCGCCGGAAGATGCGTCCGAAGAAACGCCCGGAGACAGCGAGCCTTCAATCGGAGACGATACGCCGGGGGACGCATCGGACAACAAGTCTCGGGCCATTTCCGGGGACGGCACGGTCCGTGTTTTGTTTTCGGGTGGCCGGTTTTCCGGGAACATGCATTTTCACGGTTTGCAGGCCGCCGGGATAACAGCCCGTCGTCTTTCGGCCGATTTCGGCTACCGCGCACCGGCGTTGTCTTTTCAAAACATACACCTCCGGGCCTTTGGCGGAAGCATCAACTCCGAGACCATACGCATTGATACGGATCAAAAAACCTGGCATGCGGGCTTTGATGCCGAGGGAGTCGACCTATCGGACCTGGTGCGGTCTTTGGGGGTGCTGGAAGACCAGTCCCCGGAAGGCAGACTGCGGGCCGAGCTGTCCCTGGAAGGCCATGGACTGGATACCGGGTCGTTTCGCGGCGGCGGAAATGTAACCATAGAAGACGGTAAACTATACAGTTTTCCGCTCCTGGTGGCGGTGCTGCGGGTCTTTGATCTCAGGCTCCCGACCCAAAGCCCGGTTACGGACGCTTACGGCGGGTTTACGGTGGCTGATGGCGCCGTTTCCATCGATCATCTTCTTTTTACCGGGGGGCCCATGCCCATATACATGGAGGGAACGATCGGCCTCCAAAGCGGAATCGCGCCGGGCGACCAGCCGATCAGCATGATCGTTACCTCAACCCGAAATGACGGGATCCTGGACCGGATACCCCTGGTGAATCTTTTCAAGCAATACACCGTCGACCTGCTGCGAAGCATTGTGTTTCAGGCACGGGTTACGGGAACCGTGGGGGATTACCGGGTAATACACCTGTCAAATCCCGTAACCGACCAGGTTCGCAAGATGTGGGGGTTTTTCGAGACGGTTGTTCCGCCGCAGGAAGAGTAATGCGCTTTTGAAGGCATAGCCCGGGCGCCATGGCATTGCCGAGGCCCCGCGTCCAAAATCGGTGGAAGTCAGTGACAAGGCGGGGTAGGGTGGCGTGAACAATGAAACGCCGCCCGGGGAGACGGTATGACCGCAGGGAGCAGTTCAGAAAGAACCCGCTCCGGGAAGACCGGGTCGGCGAAAACGGGCCCGGAAAATACCGGGCAGGAAATGCTGTCGGCACGGGAGATCCGGATCCGGGGCATCGTTCAGGGCGTGGGGTTCCGGCCGTTCGTGCATCGGCTGGCCGGCTGCCTGAACATCCGGGGCGAAGTGCGCAACACGTCCGCCGGTGTCCGCATCCATGCGGAAGGTGCGCCCGATTCCCTGGATGCCTTTTTCCGGCGGCTGGTTTCCGAAAAACCGGCGCCGGCCCATATCATTCATATCGACTCGGAAGCGGCCGCGGCTGCGGGATATTCCGGTTTTTACATCGCTCCCAGCCTGTCCGGGGCCGCTTTTCACGCCTCTCATATCCCGGCGCATAGTCTGGTATCGCCGGATATGGCCACCTGCGATGCCTGCCTGCATGAACTGTTCGACCCCGGCGACCGCCGGTACCGCTATCCCTTTATCAATTGCACCCACTGCGGACCGCGCTATACCATCATCGATTCGGTTCCCTACGACCGCCCGGGAACCACCATGCGGCATTTTATCATGTGCGGGCCGTGCCGCGCGGAATATGACGACCCCGCCAACCGGCGGTTTCACGCACAGCCCAATGCCTGCCCGGACTGCGGGCCCCGTCTTTTTCTCCACGGTGCCGCCGGGCATAGGATCGATACCGAAGACCCCGTTCGCGAATGCGCCCGGATGCTCGCGGACGGCCTTGTCATCGCCATCCGGGGGCTGGGCGGTTTTCACCTGGTCGTGGATGCCGGTAACACCGGGGCCGTCCGGCGGCTCCGTGAAAAAAAGCGCCGCCCGGAAAAGCCCTTTGCCCTGATGGCAGCCGATGTGGAGCGGGTCCGGGAATATGTCGCGGTGCCGGAAGCGGCGCAATCGCTTTTGAATGCGCCGGCACGGCCTATTGTGCTTTTGAAGAAAACCGCCAAAAGCGGGCTTTCGCCGGATATCGCCCCCGGCAGCCCCCG
>SLJY01000052.1 GCA_007134875.1 Desulfobacterales bacterium | reverse complement strand
CCGGTTGCCACGACCGGTTCGCATCGGGTTATTCAAGGTGTTGCCGACGCCCTTCGGCCAGCAGGGTCAACCCGAGGTTGGTGCCTTCGAGGTTGGTGCCGCCGAATTCGGCCTTGTAGAGGTCAGCCCCGTACAGGTTGCCGGAAGACAAATCGGCATTCACAAGACGGCTGCGCCGCAGGGAACCGGTCAGAAGGTTGACCCCGCGCATGTCCGCACGCTCCAGGTTCACGCGGTTGAATCTTGTCCTTGGGGCAATCATTTTCCGCATACAGGCCCCGGTGAGATCGCAGCCTTCGAAAAGGGAGCCGTCCATGGTTGTTTTTCTCAGATCGGAACCGGACAGGTCGCTGTCCTTGATGCAACTCTCATGCATACGGGCATGGCGGAAATCAGCCCCTGGAAACGCGCTTTCCCGGCAGATCGAAGCCCGGCTCAAATCCGCTTCAAAAAAGGAAACGCCCTCCCCCCGGGAACTCATGAACATGGTCGCCGGAAGCACGGTGCCGGAAAAATTCGCCTCATCAAGGACACAATCCTGAAAAAGACACTTTTCCCCATGCATGCCCGTAAAATCCATCGCCTTTCCCGTGGTTTCATTGAACGCCACCAGTTTCAGGCGCGCATCGGCAAAAGACGCATCATCCGCCCTGCAGGTCTCAAACGAGACCAGCTCAAGGTTTGCGCCGGAAAAATCGGCGCCCACAAGATCCGCGTCCGTAAACGCCGCCTGTTTGAACGATGCCTCCCTGCAAACGACCCCGCTCATTACCGTTTCCGAAAACATCGTCATATATGCTGTTGCCCCGGTCATGTCCGCACCGCTGAAGTCCGCCTCATTGGCCATTGCTTCGGACAAGTCGGCGCCGGACAAAAGCGTGCCGGCAAACCGGGTCCCGATGCACTGGGTCCGGCAAAGATCGGCCCCGCTCAAGTCCAGGCCGGAAAGATCCAGCCCGGACAGATTGAACATGGACAGGCTTTCCCCCCGGCCATGGATTTCGATGACTTCCCCCCGGGAGACGGCGCGCACCCGGTCCGGGTCCAGCCCGGCCGCCCGCATTTCTTCGGCGGCTTCCTCCGGGATTGTTTCTGTTGCCAGGAGGGCTTTTTTCTCCTCCAGTTCTTTCGTCGACGCTTCAAAACGGGCTTCCAGATCATCGGCTTCGGCCGTCATCTCCTCAACCCTGGCAATGGCATCCCGGTAGCGCACTTCAATCTCCGGGGTCATGTTGTTCTGGTTTCGAAGCGCTTCTTGTTCGCCCCGGAGATTATCCAGAACCCGCCGGCCGATATCGGCGGGCGAATCCACCCCGGTTTGCGGGTTTTTTTTCATGGCCGCATCCAGCTCGGGGCGGGACATGTTGAAATTGCCGGCCGCCTGGTCGAGCATTTTTTCCATGTCAAACCCCATGGAAGCCTGGTAGAAGGCGGTGATGTCGGAGATGGCGGATTCGATCAACCCCTTGATATCCATCGGCGGCAGGAGGTTGGCCGGCAATATATTTCCCGGCGCATCACCGGCCTTTGGCAGCTTGATCTCAATGTCGTGCATCCGGGCAAAGTCTTCCGGCAGGGCACGAAGTATCCAGGATCGGATTTTCAAACCCTGACGCCGGGCATCAAAAATCGTCGGATGGTCATCCGGAATGGCCAGGCATGTTGCATTGTCCCGTTGGGCCGCCCACACGCTCAAATCGCCGGGATAACGTCCCGGCCCGGTGATGACCAGCACCGACAGGGCCCATTCAAGCGCTTCTTCGGCTTCCTCCCCGGGTTCCATACCCGTATCCGGCAGCCACAGCACACTGCACATATCCCCGGCTTCCTGTTCGATCAAAAGGGCTGCCATCTGTTCCGCGATCACCACCACGGGCGGATTGTCCGTCAGGCAGGCCGGAATGAAAACCGGGGAATGCCCGGACCCGGGAAGGACGAATGCTTCATCCCCATCCGGCCAAACCCGTCCGGTTCGGACGCAGAGCCCTATTGTTTCCGCTCCCTCGAAAACCGGCAGAACAAGCCCCGGCGGAATGCTGACAGGATCTTTATCCACCTCCTCCGGGGACAGGCCGAGCCTGGCTGCGTACACATCGGTGCTCCCATGGACAATGCCCATCCAGTACTTTTCGATCGTATGGGATTCGAAACCGAGTCCGGCAAGCTTTTCCAGGGCTTCCGGATCGTTTTCCAGGTTTTTTCTGGCCTGCATGGCGAAGGAAAAGGCGAAAGCCTGCCACGGATCGGCCGGCAGGGGCTCCAGCAGGTTGTCCGGATCGATTCCCTGTTCTGAGAGTTGCTCCGGGGTGAACTGTTCCCGGAGATCCTTTGCGGCCTCTTTTTCGG
This sequence comes from Desulfobacterales bacterium, assembly GCA_007134875.1. Classification (GTDB taxonomy): domain Bacteria; phylum Desulfobacterota; class Desulfobacteria; order Desulfobacterales; family Desulfosalsimonadaceae; genus B1SED10-16. Next base: position 3,813 of record SLJY01000052.1, on the reverse strand, counting down.
CCTGTTCGGCATCCTCGCGGATCCGGGCGCCCATGGCAGCCGTCTCGTCGATGCGGCGCTCCATTTCCCCCAGATGTTTCCGCCAGCCGTCAAACTGTGCCAGGTCGATTTTGGCCATGTGGCCGTATTGGGAATGCATGTTCCGGGCCAGATTCTCCATGTCGCCTATCACCGAATAGCCCCCGGCAATCGCTTTTTTTAGAATGGCGGCGGTTTCATCAGGACTATAGGACATTTCCGGGGCTTTTCCCATGGCCCTTTTTTTGATGTCCTCGATCTGTTTGGGGATATTTCGCCACTGCCTGAGCATGCTTTCAAATTCGGCGGCCGCCTCTTCAAAAGGCGCCATGTCCACGGGAACGACCATATCCATGCCTGCAAGCATCTTTTCCCGGTAGTGGGACAACGATTCAGGCGGACGGTTTGCCGGCTCCTTGGTCAGGTAAAGCCGGTGAACATCCAGGTACTCCTCGTCCTGAATGATTACCGAACCGTGAAAAACAAGCACGCCCAAAAGGCCTTCCGGAAAAAACCAGATGGTGTCGAGTTTCAGTTGGGCTTCCTCGAAAATGAGGTTGTCCGCTTCAAACCCTTTTTTCGGATCGACTTTCCTGTATACGAACTGCCTGGGACGGACGGGCGGCAGGGTATTTTGAATCCGCTGGTGCACGGGATGCATCCCTTCGAGCACAAACGTTTCGTTTCCCGTGAAATAGCCATCCATCCATTGATCGGCCGGTGCCGTGTTAAAAAATGTATAGTCCATATCCGCCGGAAAATAGGGCCAGCGGGTATTTTTCCATTCTTCGTCATACGTGCCGGTCCTGTTGAGACGCTGGGGCCACATCCGGTCCAGGGGCGCAAATCCGGCGGGTTCCGGCCGATCGGACGGCGCCCCGATCTCCCGGTCGGGCAGCTCGATATTGGGAAGCGGCCTGTGCCCGTTTTCATCTTTTCCGTTTTTTAAAAAACCCTTTCCCGCCGGATTTTTGTCGTATCCCGCGCCTCCGAAGGCATTTTGATAGGAGATATCGATCGCCTGAAACGGTTCCGGGTCGCTGATCACCTGCATACCGGCACGGTTGCGCCGCCAGTGCCGGTTTCCGAAAACAAAAAGACGCTTTTCAAGCGAACCGACCGATGCGCTCACCGTTCCGGCGCGCAGCGTTTGGCCCACCGGTGCGTGGCACCTCCCGGTCACCAGGAATTCCGCGTTCATCTTGGGCATCGACTCGTCTAAAATCTTGTCTTCGCCCATGACATCCGGCAACTTTCCCCACATGTCCTGCTCGGGCAACAACGTGTCCGGCGCAAGGAGATCAAATCCCAAAACGACCGTGAGGTGGAGGTAATACTGATGTCCATACCCCCACGGTTTGAACAGGATGGAAAGGTCGTTGTCCTTGATAACTTTCATCGTTGCCTTTTTGCGCGGCGTTCGGCCGCTATATAATGGTCTTGACGCCGGTCAGTTCGGTATTTTTCCCGTCAAGACCGGTTTTTGCGCCGCTGAGACTCGTTGACTTGCCCTCCAGGGAAGTCTTTGCCCCGCTCATTTCCGTGGTTTTACCCGTCATTGCGCTTTTTTTGCCGTCCATGGATGTCGATGCGCCGGTCATCTTCGTTTCTTTCCCGCTCATCCCGGAGCTGCTCCCGGACACTTTTTTATCACTGCCCGTCAGGCTCGATTCGGAGCCGCTCATTTCACTGGCGGATCCCTTGACTTCGTTTTCTTTACCGACAAGCTTGTCCGCTGCGCCGACAAGATTTGTCGCCTTTCCCGCGAGACTGTCCGCTTTGCCCCACATCTTCTTTTTCCATCCCCCGGCGTTCTGCTCTTTTCCCTTCAACGTCTGCCTGACGGTTTCCAGTTTCTGGGTAAACCCCATTATCGACGTTTCATAGTTTCCAAGTACCGAAAATTCATGCCTGCCGGTTGTCGATACGATGGTGTACCCCATGGTCGAAGCAACATTGAGGCCCGTAACGTTGGTCTCGGAATACCCCGGATTTGCAAAACTCCCGATCTCTTCGGATTTTTTCAGGGCGACAATCTTGAGACCGTTTTCGGTGTTCATCTCGATGCCGTCGTCCGCGCCAACGGGATTCCCCCAAATCAGCCCGACACCGTCCAGTACCAACTTGACCAGCGCTTGTTTGTAATTGAGCACCGCGCCGATGACGGTGCCGAAGCCGTCAGCAAAGCCGGAAAACCCCATTTTTTTATAAAATTTTGTATTTTCAAGGGGATAGCCCAGCTTGATAAGCGTATCCGTATGGGGGCACCTGAGCAGGATCTGCTCACAGTCCTTTTTGTCTTCGAATAAAACCTTGTTCCCGCCGGCGGTGATGATGTTGCACTGGGTCTGATTTTCACCGTTGACAACGGACGGATTTTCCGGGTTGGATATGGCCCCTGAAATCACAGGCCGATCCGGGTCCCCGTCGATAAATGTAAGGAGCACCTCGGCCCCCTTGTGCAGCGGAAAATGCATGCCGTAGTCAGCCCCGGTATAGGGCTGCATCATGCGCACGGGGGCAGAGGCCTTGCCATCGCGCCGTCCTGAAATATCAAAGGGAAGGATCACCTTGTAACGGCCTTCCTCATCGAGTTCCGCATACTGCCCATCCCCCTCGGCATCGATTCTGGCGTGCAGCGTTCCGTAGATACGCGGTTTTTCGGTTTTACCTTTTGGACGAAACTGGATATCCGCCGGCAGTGCCGAAACCGAATTATAATATTCCGCCTCCTTTTCCCGTGCCGATGTCTCGCCGGGAAGGCCCGACAACATCAAAGCGGTCTGGTTGCCCCGGTGCGTTACCGTTATGCTCAGGTAGTCCTGGTTGAAGCTGCTCCGAAAGTGCCCCCGCAGCGTAAACACGTAGCCCGGCCGAAGAAAGGGGATCGTCGTATCACCGGAAAAAGACTGTCTGCGGCAGCGTATTTCCTCGGCCCGGATCCTGGCCAGTCTTTCGCCTTCCGCTTCTGTTTTCAGGTGCTCTCCGAAAAGGTAAGACTCAAGGCGATCCGCCGCTTCGGATTCCTGTCCGGAAACCTCCTTTTCAAACGCCATGTTCATGTCCGGCTTTTCCTGGCAATGGTCCTTCAATCGCACACCATCGGGAATCACTGCCTGGCGGCATGAAAAATTCCGGATGATTTCCCCCCGATCCGTTTCATCCAGTCCGGATGGCGGAGAATAGAAAACAACATCTTCTTTTTCGTCGATCATAGGAGAGTGGATGTTATAGTCCGTTATAATCAGTTTGTCCCGTGAATCCTCCTGCTTGAAACAGTAATAGATCCCCTCTCTTTCCATCAGGCGCGTGAGGAACGCCATATGGGTTTCCCGGTACTGACAGATATATTCCCATTCCGGGTAGTCGTCTTCTGCTTTCAGGTGGATCTCATAATCCATGTCTTCTTTGAACCCGGCTTTGTCAAGAACCTGGCGGATGATTTCCGTAACGCTTTTATTCAGAAAAACCTGGTTGTACGGGGTCTGGGTAAGCCGCCAGACCCGGGGGACGAGAACGGCGCGGTAGAAACACCGGCCGCCTGACTGATGCAACTGCTCGAACTCGGAGAGTATGCCGTTGAACCGGACATCGTCCTTTCCGTCCCGCAAAAACTTCATCGTAACGGTGTTCTCAACGATTTCGACCAAATCCAGCTCAGAATCCGCGGAAACGAGTTCGATTTCGAACCGGTAGATTTCGGACAAGCCTTCAGTCCCGTTGAATCGGACCACCTCAAAGATGTCCGGGGAGAGTTCACTGGTAAAAGAAAAACGCTTTTTATTGGCCGTCATG
>SLJY01000012.1 GCA_007134875.1 Desulfobacterales bacterium | reverse complement strand
CGTTACGTACATGTCGGACGTGGCGATATGGGAGCCAAAAAAATCGCAGGAAAACAGGATGCGGTCTTCCGCCAGGTAGGTCACCATGGTCTCGGGCCAGTGCACCCACGGGGTATAGATGAATTCCAGGGCCTTGTCCCCGAGCGACAATTTTTCACCGTCCTCAACGATTTGAAAGGACTCTTCGGGGATCTGCAGCAGATCCATGAGCATCCCTTTGGCCTTGGTGGTGCAGACCACTTTTGCATCGGGGTATTTCTCCAGCACCATGGGGATGGAACCGGAATGATCCTGTTCGGCATCGTCTTTTTCATGGCCCAGAATTGCGGCATGATCGGCATAGGCGGCGATGCCCTTGTTCCCGATGATGAGCGTCTCTCTGAGGGAACGCACATCCTCGTTTTAAGCGGCAGTGATACGAATTTCATCCGACATCGCTTTGTCCATGATTTCTTGCTTGTTGTCCGAGACCTAGGTGGCAAAATCCGGTAGATCGCCGAATGCATCCGCCCCGAGCTTCTCCCTGACCGCGTTGCGAACCCGGAAGGCCTGCTTGATCCGGTCGATGATCACATCATCATCCCGTGCCACGTTGGCGATGGTGTTGAAAAGGGATTCACATACGAAGCGACCGGCGTCTTTATCGATCGTAGCTTTACCTTTCAGTTTTTCGCCGTAAATCGATATCCCCTTGCATACATAGATTAGAAGATCCTGCAGATCCGCTGTTTCTTCGGGTTTGCCGCAGCCGCCCTTGACGGTGCATCCTTCATTCCTGGAAGTTTCCTGACATTGAAAGCAAAACATGAATCCTCCTTTTGATTGTTTCGAGGCATCATGCCGCGCATGACGTTGGGGTGGATGTTTGTGCTTTGATGGGGGCAATATAACCGGCCTTGCAGTAATCTTCCTTGACCTATGTCAAAGTATAAGCAGAAAGAAACTTTTTTCCATGAAGATCTTTGGCATTTCGGAGCAAGAAGCCATACGCCACACCTCCTTAAGTTACGACTGGAATACGATTCACGAAGATGGCTTGAAGTTTCGTGGAAAAGAGCATCCATCAATACACACCTTTGCCACCGGGCTCCCGTAAAGAAACGTTACGATGGGGGTTAAGCGCCCTTCGGACGAGATCTCTTGGATAAACATAAACACGAGTCTTTTGTTTAGGGATGGAGAAGAAAAGCCTTACGCGGTGGTCATCAATTTCTCTGATATTACCGACCGCAAGCAGGCAGAAGAAGCCCTGAGGGAAAGCGAGGGGCGCCTTGATCTTGCCATGATGGTCAAGAATGAGGGTATCTGGGACTGGAATTTGATTTCCGATGAAACCGTTTTTGATGATCGTTATTATACAATGGCCGGCTATGCACCCAATGAATTTCCGCAGAAATATACATCCTGGAGGGAGCGGGTGCATCCTGATGACCTGCCAACAGCCGAAGCTGCAATAAAAACCTATCTCTCCGGACACTCAGAGCGCTTCGACACTGAGTTCCGCTTCAGGCACTGGAATGGTTCATGGACCTGGATCAGGAGGCAAGGAAAAATCGTTGAGCGGGACCAAAACGGTACACCCCTTCGCATGATTGGAACCCATACCAATATCACCGAGCGAAAACGCGCCGAAGAAACATTGCAGGAAAATCAGGCTTTTCTATCGGCGATACTTGAGAGTATCCAAGATGGCATCAGTGTATTGGATAATGATTTAAAGATTCGTTATGTTAATCCTGTCATGAAAAAATGGTACGAGCATGCGCTGCCCCTTGAAGGCAAAAACTCCAGTATCTGCGTTACGCGCGATTTCTCAGAATTTGCGGCTTACGCCTTGTAAACATACACGTACGCCAGGTACTCTGCATTCTTCGAAATCGCGCAAGCCTTGATCTTGAACTTTTTACAAAGCCGGATCGCGACTTTTTACGAGATCATCAAGGATGGCGAAAAAGACGGTTTTCGTTCGGCCAATAGCTAACCAACAAATGCCCCTTACACTGCACGTTGCCGAAACATGTATTGCCATACAGGCACGCTCATTTTATCAGATGCCCTCCCCTTTGATGCCCGCCATGATTTTCGCGTCTTTTTTAAACTTCTCGATTTTTTGGGCAAGATCGGCACCAATGGTGATCTTCTGGGCCTGCGGAGATCCACCGCCATGGGTTGACTCGATGGGCACAACCGACCCTTGCCCGGTGAGATACTCGATCAGGCGCAGTATCCGAATCCGACTTTCCGTTGAAATGCCTTCTTTTCCCTTGAAATATTTATCAATCACCTTTCCGATGGTTTCATGGGCCAGATCGTCTGCAGTCGGCAGGGTGCAAACAAGCCCCCCGGCGATGTCTGCGGCCGAGTAAGTGCCCTCCCAGATCGCCTCGACGCCCTTGTGCTTGGCGATGTTGACATACAAAGGATTGGGAATAAAAACACCCGAAGCGGTTTTTTCTCCGGTGTATATGGATGCGAGGGCGCAGCCGAAAGCGGTTCCGCTGTGATGGTGCAGGTCGGCCAGTTTTTCCCGGATATGCCGTGCGCTGCTGACCCCGTTGCCTTTCCAACAAGGCGCCTCATATTCGGGGCGGGGGCCTCTGCAATGTGCAGTATGCCCGGTGCATCGCCCGGGATGGCGAAGCTGACGGCATAGTCCTGACCCTCGGCACTCAAGGCAGTACACGGTACAACCACAATCTCTTCGGCGATAGCCGCGCCGGAGATACTGGCTTTCGCGCCCCTGACAACGATACCATCGGGCCGTTTTTCGACAATATGCAAGTAGAGATCGGGATCAACCTGCTCATGCGGGCTCAGGCTGCGATCCCCCTTTACGTCCATCATCGCGCCGGCGACAGCCAGGTCGTTTTCCTGAACATGGCCCAGAAACTTCAGGAATCGGGCGTGATAGTCGGTACCGGTTGATTGATCCATGTCAAATGTCGTCGTGAAAACCGCATTAAGCACGCTCGTACTGACACATCGGGCACCGATGCAGGCGCCGTGCCTGTGGACCAAATTACGGGATAGTTGAAAGCGGCTTTTCAGGTCATCCTGCGTTTGGTGTATATGCAGAAAACGGCTGACCCTGTCGCCGGTAAAAGGGGAATGAGCAGTAAAAAGCCCGTCGCTTTCATTTCTGCCCTGGCTTCCGGACAATGCGTAAACCATCCCGATGGCATCCACAGCAGGCTTAAAACAGGGATGAGCATATATATCGTCAACTTTTTCCCCGTACGCCCATACATTGGTCTGCATGGAGCTGATGCTGTCGATGTAGTTTTGTTTTGTTCTTAGCGGCATGGCATGGCTCCTTCCTTTTTCTTGCTGAAACCTTAAAAAATGGCTTATATTGCTATTTTTCACGTTGCCTGCAACAAGTCAATCACTGAAAGCCGGGCAACGATCCATGGCCTATTGGAAAATTTTTACCCATGTGCCATTATAATATAACAATACAAACGGAAAAAGGAGCCATATGTCCGGCAAGAAAAAAACACGCGCCGCACTTGTCACCGGCGGCGCCCAGGGAATCGGCAGAGCCATTGCCTAACGGTTCATGCACGACGGCATGGCTGTTTTGATTGCGGATTCGGATGCAGAGGCCTGCGAAGAGGCAATGTCCGCGTTAACTGCATAAGCCCCGGCTGGATTGAAACCCATGCATGGCAAACACGACAAAAACACACCGAACCGGACCTTACAGCTGCGGATCATGCACAGCACCCGGCCGGCCGGGCGGGAGATCCCCGGGATGTGGCCGCCCTGGCCGCCTTTCTTGCCTCAGACGAGGCAGAGTTTGTTACGGGGCAGAACGTTATTGCCGACGGCGGCATGACCCGGAAGATGATCTACGCAGAGTAAACAGGACAGCGCGACGCCTTCCGGAACACAAACAGGTGGTTTATCCATGAACATGGCAGGATGCCCAGCGATCCCCGAGCGGCGTCAAGCGAAGGGTTTCCGTCCAAAAAACCCGTTATGGAGCGATAGCCGATGACGAAAAGAGAAAACCGCCGCTACTGGCTCACGAAGTCCGAACCTAAGGCATTTTCATTGGAAGACCTCAAAAACGCGAAAAACCGGACCAGCCAGAAGATCGCGTCCTCGGAAATTGCTATTTCAAAATTTTTCGACACAGCCCCTGAAGAGATAAAAACCAGCCAATTTAATGTATCATTCTCCGCCTTCTCTGCTATAATCAAGACTTAATATCCACTCTTTGCGCTCCAAAAAAACCGGTATGCTGATTAGGTCATTAATAACCGTGAACTGCTGTCCAACGCAGGAAAGTATTGGTGAAAAAAAATGAGGATATCATCCTGCAGAAAGCTTTTTGCAGCCGCGGCCGCTGGCCTGGCGCTGCTTTTCGCATCATTGCCCGCCGGCGTTCAGGCGGGTGAAGACAACCGGGAAACCCAGGCTGCCATGTCCGGGCCGGATCAGACCTTTCGTGACTGGCTGGAAGCGTTTCGCAAGGAAGCCCGCGGACAAGGTATTTCTGATGAAACGCTGGACGCATCGATTCGCGGAATAGAGCCTGTGGCACGGGTTATCGAACTCGATCTCAGCCAGCCTGAATTCACTCAGACTTTCTGGAGCTACCTCGGCAGGCGCGTCACTGAAAGGTCCGTGGAAAGAGGTCGTGAGCTTCTCGACCAGCACCGGGGTTTGCTGGACGAAATATATCGCGAATACGGGGTTCCCCCCCGCTATATAATTGCGTTCTGGGGGATGGAGACCAACTTCGGAGACTACCTGGGTAGCTTTCAGGTGATCGAAGCGCTTGCGACACTTGCCTACAACCAGCGGCGCTCCGAATTTTTCAGGGCCGAGCTTTTAGAGGCCCTTAGAATCATTGATCAGGGCCATATAACCCCTGATAAGATGAAAGGTTCCTGGGCAGGGGCCATGGGGCAAATGCAGTTTCTACCATCCACTTTTATCGGCCATGCAGTGGATTACACGGGCAACGGCCGCAAGGACATCTGGGGCAGTCTTCCTGACGCCTTTGCCTCCGCAGCCAAATTTCTGTCGGATATAGGCTGGAACAAGGGTGAACTCTGGGGGCGCGAGGTGCTTTTACCGGAAGATTTCGACCTGGGGCTTTCCGGTATGGAAACGGAAAAAACAGTTAACGAGTGGTCGAATTCGGGGGTAAGGCGTGCATACGGCGATCCTCTGCCAGAGGCGGACATGGAGGGCTCGGTGATACTGCCCCAGGGCCATGATGGCCCCGCATTTCTGGTCTACAACAACTTCCGCGTCATCATGGGCTGGAACCGCTCGGTCAATTATGCAATAGCCGTGGGTCACCTTGCAGATCGAATTGTCGGGCTGCCGGAGATTGTAAACGGCCGGGACGCGCGTCATGAACCCCTTTCCAGAGATAATATCAAAGAAATACAAGCATTTTTGAATAGACTCGGATATGATGCGGGTTCTGAAGACGGCTTTGCCGGCCCCCGCACGCGCACTGCAATCCGCAATTTCCAGCAGGAGCATTCACTGCCCCCTGACGGGTATGCCTCCCTTAGCCTGCTCAAGCGACTGCGCAAAGAAGCGGGTGATTGAAATGCAACCTGAATGGCGGCTTGATTTAGGAAGATATTTTGTGGCTGAACGAAAACCGTCTTTTTCGGAAATCTCTGCGCCCGGCTCAAACGTTGGAGCGTTTTTCAACAAAACACTCGATAATTGCCCTGCGATACTCATAAAGGCGGGGGAGCAGGGGAGAAGCTTCTTGTCAAACCAGCCTGCGTCGGACAGCTCCCCTGGATCAATTTGGATTTCTTCTGCCGCCTATTCAGCGGTAAACCCGATCATCAAATGAAAAACGCGTTCAATCACCGATTTTGTCCATGCATGGTTTTTATAAATGCAACAGGTCTTCTGCAGATCTGCTGCACTATCTTCCTGTATTGAACCTCGTATTATGAAACTATGATTTTAGTTCGTTAGTATAAAGACTGTACACTCGACTGCAACGAAAGTTGAAAACGATCCGGCCGTCCTCGATGGATGCCGGGCAACTCATCCGGCGGAAATAAAGACCCCGCGGAACAACGGCGAGCCATAGATGCCGAGCACGATAAAAACGAGTATCAACAGGCCCTCGACCTTGAAAAATGCGTCAAAAAAAAATAACTTATAAACTGGAATCCTTTTTTTTTAGATAATCGGCAGGCCATGATTATATTGTTGTTATTGCAAGATAAGAAACGCACAAAATCGTCTTTTCGCTTATCGCGTAAAGCAGAAAAGGATCCGGGGTGAAAAGGAAACGGTATTTTCCAGTCAACAAGACGTTTCGGGATCGTCTGCTTGGAAAGCGCCGGCTGTGAAAAAACTCTCCGCCGCGCAAAAGACGGCCTATTCAGCCCCGGCGTTCGCGCTTGCGGTAGTGGGTATCCCCGTATACATTTACCTTCCGAAATTCTACACCGACGTGGTGGGGGTCCACATATCCGCACTGGGCGTGATTCTCTTAGTTGTCCGGCTGTTTGATGCATTCACCGACCCGGTGATCGGGCTTGTTTCCGACCGGCTCCATACACCGATGGGCCGGCGGCGGCCGTTTATCGCCGTCGGGGCTGTATTTACGGTGCTTGCCATTGCGCTCTTGTTCAATCCGCCCGAAGCGATGGGCGCGGGCGCGGCGAGGTTCTATTTCATGGCCCTCATATTCGCCCTGTTTTTGTTCTGGACGGTGGTCATCGTCCCGTATGAATCTCTGGGCCCGGAGTTGACGTTTGACTATAACGAGCGAACCGCCCTGTTTTCCATGCGGGACGGCGCCCTGATCGGGGGTACGATTGTTGCGGCCGCGATGCCCGGTGCGGTCCGCTGGGCCGCCGGACTGGAAGGCAGCGCCGAAGGGGAACGGGAAACTTTTTTTATCCTGTCTTTGATCTATATCCCTTTGATCCTGGGGGCCTGCGCATGGTGCGTCGCGGCCTTCCGGGAACGGCCCCGGCCGGTGGCTACCCCCGGATTTCAGATTTTTCAATGGATTCGGTCAAGCCTTTCCAACCGGCCGTTTCGTATACTGCTGATTGCATACACCATCAGCGCCATCGGCAACAACCTGCCGGCGACATTGATCCTGTATTACGTTGAATACGTGTTGGGCTCACCAAGGGCGGACTTGTTTCTGGTGCTCTATTTCGTCACGGGAATTGTCTTTCTGCCCATGTGGGTGCGCCTGTCCCGCAGCACCGGCAAAAAAGCCGCATGGCTGGCCTCCATGGCAATCAACACCGGCGCATTTTTCTGGGTCTTCTTCCTGGGCCCCGGTGATGAGGTGTTATACGGCATCCTGGTCTTTTTGTCCGGCATCGGTTTTGGGGCCACCCTGGCCATCCCTTCGGCCATCCAGGCCGATGTGACTGACTATGATGAACTGGTTGCCGGCGACCGTAGGGAGGGACTGTATATCGGCATGTGGTCGATTGCCAAAAAACTGGCTGCCGCTGCGGGCGTTGGCGCCGGTTTGGCCCTGCTCGGGGTGTCCGGATACCGGCCGGGCGTGGTTCAGTCCGATTCCGTGGTCTGGACGCTGCGCGTGCTGTATGCACTTGTTCCCTGCCTGTGCAATGGACTGGCCATCCTGATTGCCCTGAAATACCCCCTCAGCGGGGATATTCATCGGCGCATCCGAGGGGCCATCGAAGAGCGGAAAGCGGGCCGGACGGTCGAGGATCCGCTGGTGCCTGGCCGCATCATCAGTTAAACAGTTGCTGGTAATTACCTATACGTTTTTTCGGTTGACCGCGCTGACGCTTATGGGGCAAACCGGATTTTCCGACAACCCGAAATACCAGGCATACATCCGGCGGACAAGCTCATTCGCGTCCTGGTTTCCAACGATGCGCCAACAGTGAGGAGTTGAAATAATGGTACATGAAAACGACCTGGACATTGCGGTAGCGGGGGGTGGTGTGGCCGGTATTGTCGCTGCATACCTGCTGGGGCGGCGGCACCGGGTGACCTTGTATGAAAAAAACGACTACGTGGGCGGCCATACCCACACCATCGACGTGGATGAAGGCAACGGCGCCAGTACGTGCGTGGATACGGGATTCATTGTTTTCAATGACCGTACCTATCCGAACTTTATTCGTTTTATTGAGCAGTTGGGTGTTGACCGGTCCAAAAGCGAAATGTCGTTTACCTACTGGGATATCGGAAGCGGGCTTACATACAACACGACGCGTCCGTTTGCCGACAGAAAAAACCTGCTGCGGCCATCTTTTTACCGCCTGCTTTTCGAAATCGATCGGTTCAACCGGACGACCAGAAAATGGCTTTCACAAAATCGCCTGCGCGGTTTGTCCCTTGGCGAATACCTGGCACGGGCCGGATTTTCCGAGGCGCTGGCAAGGCATTATGTCACGCCTGTGAGCGCCGCCATCTGGTCCACCGGCGAGAGGGATATGCTCGACTTTCCGGCCGAGACATTCGGTCGGTTCTTTGAAAATCACGGGCTGCTCTCCTTTTTCGGCCAGCCCCGGTGGTATACGATCAAGGGAGGGAGCCACGAGTATGTCAAGGCGTTTTTGAAAACGTTTTCAGGCACGGTTTTCAGCGGAAGACCCGTCAGGAAAATCGCCCGTGAAAACGGGCGTGTGCGTTTGTGGACCGACGGGGCGGAAGCGGTCCATGACAAGGTGGTGATTGCCGCCCATGCGGACGAGGCCCTGGCAATGCTTGCAGACCCTTCGGATGCGGAGGTCCGGCTTCTTTCACCGTGGCGGTATGCCCAAAACCGTGTCCTCCTGCACCGGGATGTCAGCTGCCTACCCCCGCTGCAGGGTGCATGGGGTTCATGGAATTACAAGCAGGAAGAAAAAAAGGCCGCCCGCGTTCCCGCAACCCTGACCTATTACATGAACAAACTACAGCAGCTGGCATCCGGGCATCACTACTGCGTGACCCTGAATCCGGACCGCCCCCTGGACGCCGACCGGGTTATCGCGGATCTCAATTACGCCCACCCGATGTTCGGCGAAAGCGCCGTGGCCACCCAGAAAGATCTGCCGGGGATAAACGGCGCAAAAAACACCTGGTTCTGCGGCAGTTATTTCCGCTACGGCTTTCACGAAGACGCGGTCATGTCGGCCGCGGCTGTGGGGGAGGACTTCGGGATACCATTATGAACTCGAAAATCTATACAGGTTTTGTGGAGCATACCCGTCACCTGCCGGTGTATCATCATTTTCAATACCCGGTCTACATGTACGCCCTTGACCTGGACGAACTTGCCCGTTTGGACAAAAAGCTGCCTTTTTTCGGCTACAACCGCATGAGGCCGGCATCCATTCGCGATGCCGATTATCTGGATGAACGCCCCGGCGCCATACGCGAGAAGCTCCTTGATTTTCTGCCGGAAAGACAAAGGGCCCGGATTGCGTCCATCATGCTGATTACCCAGGCAAGGTATTTTCATTACGTGTTCAACCCGGTTTGCTTTTACTACTGCTTTGATCGCAGCGGAGAGGTGGTCCAGGTGGTGGTGGAGGTCAGCAATACTTACGGAGAGCGGCATGTCTATCTGCCGGAAACGGTCCGCGGCGCACCCGGAGGGACGTCTGCATTGGAAATCCAACAATACACCGCTTTCAAAGCCTTTCACGTGTCGCCGTTTAACAGCATGGCCGGCCGCTACGAGTTTTTTTTCGCTCCCCCGAATGAGACGCTGGATGTTCAGATCAACCTGGTCCGGGACGGCGATAAAATTTTTGAGGCGCGCCTGCGGGGTTCGGGGCATCCGTTGACAGGGGGTGGGCACCTTGCTGTGCTTTTTCGCCATCCGGTTTCGCCGCATTTGACCATGCCACGCATCATTTTCGAAGCACTGCGCCTTTACTACCGAAAGCATATGCCCTGGCATGACAAGCCAGCTCCGTCCGATCCTATGACCATCAGGCATAAGCAGTGACGGGCGCGCCTAAAGCGCTCCTATGTATTAACGCATTGTCATCATCGCTCAGGCGATAGCTCACCCTGGCCAGATCCAGCAGGTCCTGGTCATGAATCCGGCTATCCGCATCAAACCCGGCCAGAAATTCGGCCTCCAGTTCCGACCGGGACTTGCCTGCGGCTTTTTTGGGGATCAGCTTCAGACATCTCAAGAATGACGACTTCGTAAAAAGTCCAATATCTACGTCACGCGCGATTTCTCAGAATTTGCGGCTTACGCCTTGTAAACATGCACGTACGTCAGGTACCCTGTATTCTTCGAAATCGCGCAAGCTTTGATCTTGAACTTTTTACAAAGCCGTCAGATCTCGAATTTTTACGGGAGCGCCAAGAATTTATAACCCGATAAAAACGGCGGTTTGACACGGCTTATGCCCGGGATTAGTCTTTTTGTTCATATGCAGGGACCCGCCGGGATTTCAGGATGGCCTTTTACCGAAACGGATTTCCCGGCCCCAAGGGCTACACGGCCCCGCAAAACAAAAACAACCAGGAGTTCTGATATGAAAAAGCTTATGATCGTAATTGCGGCAATGGTACTGTTTGCCGCCGGCGGAAGTCCGGCTGCAGCTGCCGGACACGGCGAGGAAGAGGCTAAAGAAAAGAAGCTGTTTGTCACCCTGATGGATGTGGACGCCCAAGCCCGGGGAATGACGTTGGTGCTGGCCAACCAGGCCGCCGCACAGGGTGTGGGGGTCCGGGTTCTGCTGTGCGGGGATGGAGCCCAGCTTGCCCTGACCGATTACAACCCTCCGAAGCTGCGGCCCCGGGGCGTTACTCCCAAACAACTGCTGGAAAATCTAATGCAAAATGGTGCAAACGTTGAGGTCTGCGCAATTTTTCTGCCCAACACGGGACACTCCGAAGAGGATCTGACCGATGGAATCGGCGTGGCACACCCCGCCGATGTTGCAAATTACATGATGCAGCCGGACGTCAAACTCTTTACCCGCTAACCCGCTTTACCCGGTATCCGGATCCAATGCGTTCGGCCCCGCTTTTCGAGTACAACCGGGGCCGGACACTTGCGGTGAAAAAAACGTTTTCCGTTCATCCACTAAACATAAGAAATCACCGTCGGGCGATGGGTTCCGCTATCCTTCCCTATGCACTCGGATCAATCAAATTCATGCCATTTCGGGCTTTCCGAAACCGGAACCCGGAATCGCGCAAGCCTTGATCCCCAAAATACACCCGGTATACCTGCGGTCAAACTTTTATCCGTCCCTGCCCTTGACGAAAAATCCTGCTTTTCGTTCGGGCAGTAACTGCTTTACCTTGGTATTCATGCCTTGTCTTTCCTGTGGCTCTCGTCTTCTGTCGTCACGGAGCGAACATACAGTCAATATTTTCAATTGCCGATCATACAGGGCTGAGGTATAGCACCTTCCCGGGCTGCCGGACGGCTCCCCGAAACAATTGGACATTCTATACAGCCCGGGGTATATGGACAACGGTGAATGGTGGATCGCTGCTTCCGGCCGATCCGCTTTACGCGTGAAATCAGCTGTTCCCGGCAGCTTGCTGGGTTGCTGCCGGAAAGCCGTATATAACGGGATCGACTGTAAGAACGTGACAGCTTTATAAGGCGGGTGCAATCCGCCGGCTCCGAAAAAAGGGAGAAAGCAGCTCATGGCCAGTCCATACTGGATGAAGACGCTTATAAACAAAATTTACGGCGCCCGGTTTTTCGTTTCCAGACTGACGCACTATCGCCCGATCGGAAGGCTGATCGATCGGATGCTTTTTAAAGACGACAATGTCGTATTTGTGCCCAAAGACACTGTAATTGCCGTTGGTGAGGAGGCAGGGGCCCCCACCGGTGTTGTGGCGCCGTCTGAAATCGTGGAACATTTTATCCGGGAAGCCTCCTTCATATGGATCATGGACTTCTGCATCTGCAGGGATTCGGAAAGGTGCCGGGACTATCCGGTCAATCATGGGTGCATCTTCCTCGGCCCGGCCGCAGCCGGGATCAATCCCAAATTCGGCCGTCCGGCCCCGCCGGAGGAAGCCCTGGACCATGTCCGCAGATGTCGTGAAGCCGGACTGATCCACATGATCGGACGCAACCAGCTCGATACGGTCTGGCTGAATATCGGGCCGCCTGAGAAACTTATGACCATATGCAACTGCTGCCCCTGCTGCTGTCTCTGGCAGGTGCTTCCCGATCTCAATTCCGATATCAGCGGTAAGATAAGCCGAATACCCGGCATTCGCATGGAAGTAGGCGAAAGCTGCAAGGGCTGCGGTGTTTGTGCCAATGACAACTGTTTTATGGGTGCCATCCGTGTAAGGCAGGGCAGCGCGGTGATCGATCAGGATCAATGCCGGGGATGCGGCCGCTGTGTGAGCGTATGCCCCGGTGGCGCCGTTGATGTGATCGTTGAAGATGATGCTTTTGTTGAAAATGCAATAAGGCGGTTATCAAAATCAGCGGATATCAAATAGCCCCCTGCTTCTATCCGGTTTTCAGGTTATTGAGTTGTTGCGACTCAACCAAGCTTTATGCATTAGGGCAGGGGTTGCTCAAAAGTGAAACAGCGCGCGTCATCAGACTCTTTAAGGCTGACCCTGAAACCGTTTATGGAAAAAACACGTATAGAGGTTCCGCCGCATACCCCACATCGGCCGATCTGGCCTTGAGATCCGCATAAACATCATATCCAACCGGCTGTTCCCGCCATTTACATTCAATATAGGCCACCTTCTTGTGTCCAAGGGTTACCAGATCAATTTCTTGTTTATTGGTCCACCATCTGCCGATCTTTGTGGGTATAAATCCCAGAAACCGATCCGGCTCCTCTGAATCCGCTCCAGGACATAATCTTCAAAAGCATGTGCCATGAACCGTTCTGCAAAGCTTTTCCTAATTTCCTGCAGCACCGTATTCACGTGGCCGTTTTCCAGCAGTGAGCTGTTTCTGAAAACATACTCGAACCAGAATCGCAGGTACCGGTCGTGAAACCGGTACCGTCCGAGCTTGGATTTCAAGGGATTCTTTTCAGTGACCGGCACCTCTCTGGCAATAATATCCAGTTCCCAAAGCTTTTTCATATACCGCGAAAGATGGGACGGGGAAACCCCAAGCCGCGATCCCAGATCACCAATCCGGGTATGCCCGGCGGCAACCGCTTGAAGTATCGAATAAAATGTGGCGGGCTCGGCAAGCTCATCTTTCAACAAAAACCGTGCTTCATGATAAAGATAGGCATCCTTATGAAGTACATTATCAATGCCGTCAGATCGAGACTTTTTACGAGTGCATCAATATTTTACTCTGAACCTCTTTTCCCGAGATTGGGGATATCCGAGCGGGTGATGGTCAAATCCATCTCCTGTTCCTTCAGGGCCTTGATTTTGGCGGTCATTTCTTCGATCCGGCCGGTGAAAATACAAATGATCGATCCGGGAGCGGCTTGGTCTAAGGCGTGGTCAACGGCATCATCCTCGTCGGAAATGACCTGCAGCGCTGTCTCTGGCCGGGCGCTGCGAACGCCTTCCACCACAAGGCCCATGATGTCGCGACTGTC
This sequence comes from Desulfobacterales bacterium, assembly GCA_007134875.1. GTDB lineage: Bacteria > Desulfobacterota > Desulfobacteria > Desulfobacterales > Desulfosalsimonadaceae > B1SED10-16. The sequence continues at coordinate 7,374 of SLJY01000012.1, read as the reverse complement.
ACGCCCCCGGGCATAGTCGCTGTCCTCCCATACGATGACCCGGTCGAAGTGCCGGGCCGCCGTCAGGCCGTATTCCCGCAAATCCTCGTTCCGCCGGTCGCCGGTTCCCGCCACGATACCCACACTGGACGTTACGCCCAGCGTCCGGACGAAACGACCGATCGCCTCCATGCTCGCCGGATTGTGTGCATAATCGATGAGCACCCGGAAGCGCTCCAGCTCAAAAATATTCATCCGCCCCGGAAGCTGCGCCGATGAGGGAAAGAATGTCTGCAGCGCAGCGCGCAGGTCCTCGATCTTCACATCCCGGACAAAGGCGGCCAGGCACGCGGCCAGGACATTCTGAATCTGAAAGGCGGCCCTGCCCGAATACGTCAAGGGAATGTTAATCACTTTGTCCACGAGAATTTCCCAGTCCCCTTTTCGCAGCACAATGCTTCCATCCACGTAGACGGCTGCAAGACCGCCTGCGGCGCAGTGCTCGTGTATCCGGGGGTTGTTCGCATCCATGCTGAAAAACGCCGCATGGCAGCCGATATTGTCCCGCATGGAATATACGTGCTCGTCATCAGCGTTTAAAACCGCATATCCCTCCGGATAGATGTTTTCCACAACGATCGATTTGAGCCGCGTCAGCTGCTCCAGGGAATGAATGCCGCTAATGCCCAGGTGATCCGAGGTCACGTTGGTGACCACGCCCACATCACCCAGATCATAACCCAGCCCGGAGCGCAGGATGCCGCCGCGGGCGGTTTCGAACACGGCATAGTCCACCGTGGGATCCCTCAGCACAAAGCGGGCGCTTTCCGGGCCGGAACAATCCCCTTTATACAGCAGCCGGTTCTGGATGTAGATGCCGTCCGTGGTGGTGCAGCCGATGTTTTTGCCGTTCATCCGCATGATATGGGCGATCAGGCGGACCGTGGTCGTCTTGCCGTTGGTGCCGGTGACGGAAACAATGGGAATCCGGGCCGGATCCCCGCCGGGAAAAAGCATGTCCAGCACCGGCTCCGCCACGTTTCTGGGTTGGCCGGTCGCCGGGGAAAGGTGCATGCGAAATCCCGGCGCGCCGTTGACCTCGATGATCGCGCCTTCATTATCGCTGATGGGCTCGGTAAGCGACGGGGCGATAACGTCGATGCCGCAGATGTCGATGCCGATAATCCGCGCCACCCGCTCGGCCATGAAAATGTTGTAGGAATGCACCGTATCGGTGACCTCCTCGGAGACGCCGCCGGTACTCAGGTTGGCCGTTGATTTGAGGTAGAAAATTTCTCCTTCCGGAAGGACGCTTTCCACGGCATAGCCCGCCTGCTCCAGAAGGCGAAGGGTCATGGAATCCACGGTGATCTCGGTCAGCATCTTTTCATGCCCGTATCCCCGGCGCGGGTCGCTGTTGACGATGTCGATCAGCTCCCGAATGGTTGATTTGCCGTCGCCGGTGACATGCGCGGGGATGCGGCGGGCCGCGGCCACGAGACGATAATTAATCACCAGCAGACGGTAGTCGTTTCCGTGGATATATTTTTCGGCAATCACCCGGTTTGAATGATGCCGGGCCGCTTCAAAGGCCGTTTTCGCATCCGCTTCGCTGCGGACGTTGATGGTGGCCCCTTTGCCGTGGTTGCTGTCTACGGGCTTGATGACCACGGGAAAACCGATTTTAGAGACGGCCCGCTGGATCTCTTCCCACGATAACGCCACATACCCGAACGGAACCGGGCAGGCGTTGTTGTAGAGCATGTTTTTGGTTTCTTCCTTATCATAGGCGATCTCCAGCCCGATGCTGCTGGTCTGTCCCGTAACGGTAGCCTGGATCCGCTGCTGGTGAACCCCCCAGCCCAACTGGACCAGCGAGTAGTTGTTGAGCCGCAGCAGCGGGATATTGCGTTTTTCGGCCGCATCGACAATCGACTGGGTGCTCGGCCCGAACCGCTCCTCCTCCCGGATTTCGCGCAAATGAAAGATGTCCTTTTCCACGTCACAGGGCTCGTCCGCAATCATGGCCCGGACGATATCATAGGCGGCCTGCGCCGCATACAGCCCTGCCCGCTCCACTTCGTAGTCGAAGACCACGTTGTAGACCCCCTCGGGCTCATCGGTCTGAACCCGGCCGAACCCGCACCGCATTCCGGCCAGAACCTGGAGTTCCAGCGCCACGTGCTCCATCACATGCCCCATCCAGGTGCCTTCTTTCAGACGCTCCAGAAAGCCCCCTTCATATCCCCGGGAACACCGGTGCTCATGCAGGGAGGGAAGAAGGCGTTCCATGCGCTCCGGAAAGCCGGGGATGGTGTTGGAGGGGTAGTGCTCCATTTCTTCCAGATCAAGGCGCATAACGATGAGATTGTGACGCCGGTTGGACCAGTAATTCGGGCCGCGCAGGACCCTTGTTTCCAGAATTTTCATGATTTCGGCTTTTCCTTTTTCAGCAACTATCCCTACTGATGAATGATACGGATTCAACCCCGATACTCCCACCTGGGAGGCGAAAAATAAAAAAATACTTTCTTGCTATGCTCCAATCAAGTAATTATAATCAGGCCATGAAAAAAACAAAAGGCATTTTGATCATTATCGGCGGCGATCTCTATCTTCCCTCCGAAATCAACGGCACGGAGGAAATCGGCAACGGTGATATCCCCGAAATCGAGTCCGCCATTATCACGCGGTTCTGCGAGTCGCTGACCGGCGCCACCCACCGCATTGAAATTATTCCCACCGCATCGGGGATCCCGGAAAAAACCGGAAAGCAGTACATCAAGGCATTTAAAAACCTGGGTTTTGAAAATGTTGGGGTACTCGACATCCGAAACCGGGCAGATGCGCTTGAAAAGGAAATGGTTCAGCGGGCCCGGGAAGCCGAAGGCTTTTTGTTTACCGGCGGCAATCAACTGCGGCTGACGACGATCCTGGGGGGCACGGAATTCCTGGATGTAATCCATGAGCGCTATATTAACGAACCCGTGGTGATCGCCGGAACCAGCGCCGGCGCCATGGCCATGTCCGAAACCATGATCTACGAAGGAAGCAGCCATGAGGCCCTGAGAAAGGGCGAAGTCAAGCTGAGCAGCGGCTTCGGCTTTATTCAGAAAGTAATCATCGACACCCACTTTGTAAAACGCGGGCGAATCGGACGGCTTTTCCAGGCGATTGCCGCCAATCCTTGCTCTTTGGGCATCGGACTGGGCGAAGACACGGGCCTGCTGATCCGGGAAGGCAACATCCAGGAGGCCGTGGGTTCCGGGCTCATCATCGTGGTGGACGGATCAACCATCCGGCACACCAACATGGCCTCCATCAGTGAAGGGGAGCTTATCTCCATAGAAAACCTGAGCGTACATGTTATGGTGCCTGGCGATATATTTCACCTGTCCGAACGGAAACTGGTTCCGTACCGGACCGGCTGACAGATCTTCTGAAATGATAGGAGAAAATTCGGAGAGAATGAAGAAAAACGTTTTTATCATCGGCCTGGACGAGTTCAATCTCAAGATGCTGCAATCCCTTCAACATGCCGATGAATGCAATTTTATCGGCCTGCTCGACATCCATGCCTTAATCGATAGCGGCCAGTACCGGCTGGCCGACATGCTGGCGCTGGCCGAACAGGAGTTGCAGCGCTTTGACGGCCCTATTAACGCCATCGCCGGATACACGGACTTCCCGGTAAGCACAATGACGCCGATTCTGTGCGCCAAATTCGGGGTGCCCGGCCCCACGCTCGAAAGCGTTCTCAAGTGCGAGCACAAGTACTGGAGCCGCCTGGAGCAAAAACAGGTCATCGCCGAGCATATCCCCCGGTTTACCACGTTCGACCCGTTTGACGAAGACGCGCTTGAAAAAATCTCCCTGAACTTTCCTTTCTGGATCAAGCCGGTCAAGTCCACCGCCTCCCAGCTCGGGTTCCGGATCAACAACAAAAAGGCCTTTAAACGCGCCATCGGGATTTTGCGTGAGAAAATCGGGCTGTTCAAGCCCTTTGACTACCTTCTGGACATGTTGGTGCTGCCGGAGGAAGTGGCCCGCGTGAATTCAGGATTTTGCGTGGCCGAGCAGATCATTTCCGGTCACCAGTGCACCCTGGAAGGCTATGTCCTCAACGGTACGGTGCATACCTACGGCATTATCGATTCCATCCGGGAGCCCAACCGGACCACCTTTTCCCGCTACCAGTACCCATCGGCGCTACCCGGGCGCGTGCGGAAAAAAATGGTGGAAATCACCGAAACGGTCATGACGCACATCGGCTTTGACCAATCCGCCTTTAACCTCGAATTTTTCTGGGATGAAAAACGGGACAAAATCTGGTTTCTGGAAATCAACACCCGCATCCCCCAGTCGCATTCCGATCTTTTCATGAAGGTGGACGGCGCATCCAATCACCAGATCATGCTCGACGTGGCGCTTGGCCGGGACCCCGCGTTCCCTAAACGAAAAGGAAAATTCCGGGTAGCCGGAAAATTTTTCCTCAGGGAATACCAGGACAAGCTGATTACCGGGATCCCGACCCGGGAAGATGTACTGGCGATCGGCGAAAAAGTGCCGGGCATGCTGATCGATATCCAGGGCAAAGTCGGAATGAAGCTCTCGGACATTCCGGAGCAGGACAGCTACAGCTATGCCACCGCCTTTATCTACCTGGGCGCGGACAACCAGAGGGAACTTCTGGATAAATACCGGCAGGTGCGGGAGATGCTCCGGTTTTTCTACGAGGACCTCACCATCCCGGCGCTTTTGCCGGAGAAAGCCCAGCAGGCCGTGCCGGAAACCGACCCGCAGATCGCCATCCAGGTGCTGAGCTCTCCCATGGAACTGCCGGTGGAGGAAGACGTGCCCATGGCGGGCGGAGTGCAGGACATGACAAAGCCGTGACGGGCGTTATATAAGCCCCCGCTCGCCCAGGTTTCCGTAGCGGTGGTAGGTGTCGCAGACAGCCTGCTCCTGGAGGTACTGGAGCAGCTCGATGCGGCCCTCCATGAACACCGGCAGCCGGGAAATATAAAAGCCGGTTTCCGCCGCTTTTTCATACACCATCTGCGGCACCCGGTCGGGTGATCCATAGCGGATGCGGTCGATTTTTGAAATCATGCGGCAAAGTTCTTCCTCCGGCTGCTGCATGATCAGGGCGTCCCGGAAAAATGCCTTTCCGTGATGGCTTGCCAGAAACCGGGTCACGCCGCTTTCCAGGCCATCCGGCAGGCTTACAATGGGCTTGCACCCGGTAATCAGGCATGCGGCCGTGCGGGCAAGTACGTCAAACAGGCTGTCCTGTTCGTGAACCCGGACGGCGATCCGGCCCCGGGGCAGGTAGCGGAGGAAGTTATCCTGCCCGCGCAGATGAAAGTAGTCGTGTTCTTTGGCAAACTCCCTTTCCCACCAATACAGGTAGCTTTTTACCGCGTACACGGTCTTGCGGATGTCTTCGGCAACGGAAGGGTCAAACCGGTTCCAGCGCAGATCGATTTCCCACTGGTTGACGACCCAAAGCAGATGCGAATCCGAGACAATGGCACCAAAATGCGGGTAGCGCTCTTCCGTAAAATTCATGAACTGGTAGACGTAATTGGGGCTTCCCGCCTTGATCCCCGCACCCAGGGCGGATTTGCCCATGCCGCCGAACGGCTGGCGCAAAACGATGGCACCGGTGGATCCCTTATTGATATACAGGTTACCGGCCCGGATCTTTGCCTTCCAGTTTTCCTGCTCCCGGCTGTCCAAGCTTTCGATGGCCGAGGTCAGGCCGTAGCCGGTCATGTTGACCAGCTCGATGGCATGATCGAGGCTATCGGCACGCATAACCCCGATAACCGGGCCGAAAAACTCCGTCATATGGGTATAGCTGCCCGGGCGCACCCCCCACTTGATGCCGGGCGACCAGATGTACGGGTTGGTTTTCGAGGCTTCAGGCTGAAGTGCCCAGGACTCGCCCGCCTCCAGTTCAGTGAGACCCCGCAGCAGATCGCCGTCTGGCGGAGAATTGACCGGGCCCACCTTGTTTTGGAATTCCCAGGCCCCGCCGACCTTGCAGCTTCGGGCCGCATCGACCAGCTGGCGGCGAAACAGTTCTTCTTCATAGACTTCCTTTTCCAGGATCACCAGCGACGTGGCGGAGCATTTCTGGCCGCTGTTGCTGAAGGCCGAATGAATGATGTTCTTGATGGCCTGGTCCCGATCGGACATGGCGGTCACGATGGTGGCGTTCTTGCCGCCGGTTTCGGCTGCAAGCTGCACGTCCGGCCGGTTTTTGAGAATCCGCATGCCGGTATCCGTGCCGCCGGTCAGGATGATGTAGTCCACGTCCGGATGCCCGGTGAGAATGTCCCCGGCCGTGGCCCCGGAGCAGGGAATGAACTGGAGGGCCGTTTTCGGCACGCCGCCGCGGTAGAAGCACTGGACCAGCTCCCACGCGGTAAGTACCGCGGAAGAAGCGGGCTTGAAGAGCACAGTGTTGCCAGCGGCCAAAGATGCCGCGATCCCGCCGCAGGGAATGGCGATCGGGAAATTCCAGGGCGTGATGACCAGCCCGACCCCTTTGGGCGAACAGGAAACCGATTGCAGGTTTTCATAGATCCGTGCGCTGTGGGGATAAAACTCGGTAAAGTCGATGGCCTCCGAGACCTCCGGGTCGCTTTCGGTAAAGAGCTTGCCCCAATCGGCTGCGGCCGCGCCGATCAAATCGCCTCTTGCACGCCGGAGTTCGTGGCAGACCCTGTCGAGTATCCGGTGGCGTTCATCAAGGGTCTTGTCCCGCCATCCGTCCGGATCGGCTTTAGCCGCGGAAACGGCTCTGGCGACGGTTTCGTTGTCCGCCATGGTATACACGGCGGTGACAATGCGCGCATCCGGCGCATCGGATGACGGATTATACCGGGACACGTCGATGATTTCACGCGATCCGCCCGAACCGAAAATCTCTTTTCCATCCGCCACCACCGGTATCTGCACGGGCGGATAATCCGGGCTTTTCATCCACTTGCCCCGGATGGCTTCCGCCCACTGCCGACTGGCCTTCAAAGACCAGTCCGTGTCCGGTTCATTGGTAAACCGTCCCGAATAATACGTGCCGATGGTCTCCGAAAAGACCTCATGGTTTCTGTTTTGCGTCCGCCGGGGCGCGTCCGGCAGCGCGCCCGGTCCTTCGTGCATGCGCCGGCAGGAATCCAGAAACTGCTCCTGAAGGAAGTGCCAGGAATCGGAGTCCGGTTTCAGGTGCGGAACATATCGCAGAAAATTTTCCGGCGCGGTATTTTCGTCCAGCCGCCGGATCAGGTAGGCCACGCCGTTGATGAACTGCTCCCTGGTGGCCACCGGCGCATACAGCAGGATGTCCTTGACGCTTTCCTGAAGCGCCCGGCGCACATGATCGGCCAT
>SLJY01000154.1 GCA_007134875.1 Desulfobacterales bacterium | reverse complement strand
GCGACACGCGGGAGGTGGATTGCGACCGGCTGAAACCCATCGATGACGTCCTGGACGAAACACCTGTTTTCCCCGAGTCGATGGTGCCGTTTTTCAGGTGGGTGGCGGCCTACTACGTCCATCCCGTGGGCGATGTGATCTGCGAGGCGCTCCCGGGCGGAATCAACCCACTGGAAAACGCCGTGTACGAACTTGCCGGCGAACCGATCCCTGCGGATGGCCTGTGCGACAATCCGGTGCAGGAACAGGTCCTTTGCGCGCTCCAAAACAAGCCGCTCCGGGCCGCACAGATCGCGCGCAAAACCGGGTGCGACATCCCGGCAGGGCTCCTGCTGAAAATGGAAAAAAAAGGGTGGATTCAAAAACACAGGCAGGTCTTTGGGCCCCGCGCCCGTACCCGGACGCGCCGGTACGCGAAACCAGCCGATCAACCGGTGGATCCGGCGGGGCTTTCCGAACCGAAACGCCGGATACTGTCACTGCTGGCGGAAAACGGGGAAATGGCCGTGGACCACCTGAAAGCCGAAGTGCCCCGCGCGAGCGACCATCTCCGGGAACTTTCCCGGAAAAATATGGTCGAAATCCTTGAAAATCCGGTATACCGGGACCCGTTTGGTGAGGCCGTGGAGCCGGATTCACCGCCGGAACTCACGACGGAGCAGCGGCGGGTGGTCCGCGAGGTCACGCATGCCATGAAAAGCGGTTTTTCCGCATTTCTCCTTGCAGGGGTGACCGGCAGCGGAAAGACAGAGGTATATATGCACCTTGCAACCCGCGCCATTAACGAAGGGCGCGGCGTGATCGTCCTTGTACCCGAAATCGCACTGATCTCGGAAGTTGAAAGGCGATTCCGGGCGCGGTTCGGCCAGGACGTGGCGGTGCTGCACAGCGGGCTTTCCGCCGGCGAAAAACTCGATCAATGGATGCGGATTGCCAAAGGCGATTGCCGGGTGGCTATCGGGGCACGCTCGGCCATTTTCACACCCCTTGCGGATCCCGGCCTGATCATCGTGGACGAGGAGCACGATTTTTCCTACAAACAGGAAAGCCGGCTTCACTACAACGCCCGGGATCTTGCGGTGGTCCGGGCCCGGCATTCCGGCGCGGTCGTCCTTCTCGGGTCGGCCACTCCCTCGGTCCAGTCCATTGCCAACGTCGCATCCCGCAAATTCAGGGAAATCAATCTTACCCGCCGTATTCATTCCAGGGCCCTGCCGGCGGTTCGCGTCGTGGATCTCCGGCAACAAAAGGAACAGCGGGGAACGGCGCGCTTCATCACGGCCGAGCTTAAGGAATCCATTCAAAATACGCTTTCGCGCTCCGAACAGGTCCTTTTGTTTTTAAACCGCCGGGGCTTTGCCAGCCACCCGGTGTGCGCGCGGTGCGGCGAGCCGCAAAAATGCAGGAATTGCGATGTCACGCTCACCCTGCACAAAAAATCCAATATATATAAATGCCACATGTGCGGCTACTTCCGGGCGGCGACATCCCGATGCAGCCACTGCGGATCCGACGCCATCAAGGCCCTGGGCATGGGAACGGAAAAGATCGAAACCGCCCTCAAATCACTTTTTCCCCAGGCGCGCATCGCCCGGATGGACCGGGACACCACCGCCCGCAAAGGCGCCCTGGTAAAGATTCTCAAAGGGCTTAAAAACCGTGAAATCGACATACTGGTTGGAACCCAGATGGTGGCCAAGGGCCATGATTTCCCCGGCATCACGCTTGTGGGGATCATCTGCGCGGACCTCTCGCTTTCCTTCCCCGATTTCCGGGCCGGGGAGACCACGTTCCAGGTGCTGGCCCAGGTGGCCGGACGCGCGGGCCGGGGTGCATCTCCGGGCAGCGTGATTCTGCAGACTTACAATCCCGGTCATTTTGCCATTGTCTCCGCGCAGAAGCAGGATTTCATGGAATTTTACAACCAGGAGATCCGGTTCCGAAGGGCTATAGGCTACCCACCTTTCTCTAGGATGCTCCAGCTCAAAATCTCCGGGAAGGACAAGGACAAAACCCGCATCCATGCGGAAGCCACCGGCCGGCTGTGCCGGCAGATCCTTGCCTCCGGGGACGAAAAATGCCGTGCCGTTGAGGTAATGGGTCCCATAGAGGCTCCTCTTTCAAGGGTTGCAGGGCGCTACCGGTGGCAGGTCCTCATGAAAGCTTCATCATCCGCAGAACTGCAGCACTTCATCCGCAGGTTGTGCTTTGAAAACAGCACCCATTTCGGAAGCCGCGACGTCTCCACTGCCATCGACGTCGATCCGATGTCGATGATGTAATGACGCCTCCCTGCATCCCGGGCAATCCTGACGGCTTCGTAAAAAACGAAAAATCCTTGCCCGGACGGCTTTTCCCCTTTATAACCCCCGTAACAATGGCTATACTTGTAATGTAAGACCGGAGCAATAATCAGCCCACCGCTGCATAATAATAACTGCGATACCGGAATGATCCGAAAAACCATAAAACGATTTGCCGCGTTCATGGCCGGCCTGCTGGCGTTGATCCTCGTGGCGCTGGCGGCAGGCCATTTCTACCTGAAAACCGACCATGCCCAGAACTTGGTTAAAACCCGCGTCAACCAAGCCATTCCCGGTCACATCGATTGGAAACGCGCGGACATTTCCATCCTGGGCGGCACGGTGGGGCTACACGGCGCCACTGTTTACGGGCCCGGGGGCGGCCCCGCCGAAGACGGGGAAGATGCGCGGGGGGAGCCGATCATTCAAGCGGACTATCTGCTTGCCGAAGTCGGGATACCCGGGCTGCTCCGCGGAAGCCTCGTAATCGGCGCCCGCCTTGATTCACCGCGGGTTCTGCTTGCCCGGGACGCGGACGGCACCCTCAACATCGCCCGGGCATTTTCCGACCCCGACAGGGAGAAAAAACCCGAGGAAAAGGAAAAAGCGCCGGTCGACAGCCCCTTTGCCATCAACATCATCATCGAATCGGCGCGCATCTCCGACGGCTTTTTCGAATTTGAAAACCTCCGGGGGAAAGCCGGCGGAGACGGCGGATCCGCCTTTTTGTCAGACATCAACCTTGAAATCGACGATGCCCGGCTTTTCGAGCGATCCGGACGCGCAAGCCTCCGGATCGGCGAGGGGCTGTTTGCCATGGGAGATATCAACATCCCCCTCGAACGCTTCGTTTTCGAGTCGGTGCTGGAGGAAGGGCGGGTGCGCCCCCTTATGGCGGATGTAAAACTTGCGGGGGATAACGGCGGGCCCCACCTTTCGCTTACTGGCGGCGCATCGGAGATCTTCGCCAATCCGGAGCTCGATATGGTACTCGAAGCAAGCGCGGAACTCGACGATATCCGACGAATGTTCGTCCCGAACCTGAATATTTCCGGCAAGACGTCCGTTTCACTGACCGCTTCCGGCGATCCCGGCAACCCGTCGGCCCGACTTGCAGCGCAATACGACGGGGGAGGGCTTGCAGGTGTAGCGGTCCAAGAAATCGACCTGAAAGCCGATTTGTCCGATCTGGCCGTGGCGATTGAAACCCTATCCGCAGGGATTCCCGGTGCATCGGCCGCGGTTTCCGGCACCGTGGACCTTGCGGAGGCTTTTCAAAACGGACTACTGGCCGCGCCAACCAATATCAACGCCCTTTCCTACGATCTGGCAATCGACGGCAAATCGATCGATTTCGCCCAACTCCAATGGACCCGGACGTTTCTTTCCGGAACCGCGGACGCCGACATCACGCTCCGCGGAACCGGCGTATTGCCAAAAAGCCTTGCAGCAGGGGTCGAGGCCCGGATAAGCGGCCGCGACATTGCCATTGGCGGGATGCTTTTGCCCATCGACCCCGAAATAGGCGTTTCCGGGGGCATGGAAAACGGCCTGGCCTTTGCGGACCCGGTTACGGTGGGCATGGCCGGCACGCTGCTTCGGGTTGCCGGTTCGTATGCCATCTTCGAAAATGAAATCGACGCCACGGCGAAACTGGAAACACCCGATACGGCGGATTTTCTGGATCCCTTTGGAATAGCCGTTTCATCGGGGCCTGCGCGCCTTGATGCCGCCATCTCGGGCCCGGTTCTTCAACCGGCCATCCGGGCGGAACTGAGCGCCAGCAACCTGTCCTACGACGAAATCCGCATGGGAGACGTTGCCCTTGCGGCCGATCTGGAACGAGCCGGCCGCCTCCGCATTGAAGAGCTTCTGATAAACAACAGGGGATCGCGGGTTGTCGCCGAAGGGCACGTGGATCTCTTCGACGGGGGCTTTGCCGGCCTCAAAAGAGATATGCCAGCCAGCCTCACCGTGGATCTTTTCGATGCGGACCCGACGGATTTTTACCCGCACGCCGGTGTGACCGGAGCAGTCAACGGCAGGGTGCACCTTGCCGAAAAGATCACCGCACCGGCTCTCAGGGCGTCGATTAAAGCAAAAGAAATGGCCGTGGGAGACACCCGCATCGGCGATATGAAAACGGAGATAATGCTTTCCGACGGCACCCTGGAAATCGAGAGCCTCCGTGCGGAAAACCGGCAGTCCGTGCTCCGGCTTGCCGGACGCGCCGATATCTTCGAGCCCGGCAGCCTCAAACCGCTTGAAGTCCCCATCCTCGACCTGGTCTTCCCGGAATCCGACATCTATATCGAGGATTTCGTGGATGATGCCGCAGGCCGGGTCACCATTGACGGCAGCGTTAGTGGGAAGCTGACCGAACTGGTCGCCGATCTTTCGCTCTATGCATCGAACCTGGAGGCCGGGGACAATTATCTGGGCCATGTTTCCGCCGACGTCCGGTTCGCCGATAGCCGGCTCTATCTGGCCCCCTTTGAAATCAATAACAACCGTTCGGCAATGATGCTCACCGGCAGCATTGATCTCTTGGTCCCCAGCACCATGGATCTCCTGGAGGATCCGGCGATCCGCATGGAAATCGAAGCCGACGAGATTCATCTCGCCGATTTCGTTCCCGCCATGAGCGGCCGCTTTTCCGTGGCCGGCCGGGTGGAGGGGTCCCTCTACGACCCGGAAGGCGAAATCGAGTTTTCCGGCGAGCAGATAAACACGGGCGTCCAGAGGATCGAGAGCATTACCGTCTCGTCGACCTTTTCGGACAAAACCGTCTTTGTGGATACCGCCCAAATCTCGCTGGCTCCCGGTGAGACCATGCGGGGGGAGGGCTTTGTTTCCCTGGACAAACGCTTTTTTCTTGAAATTTCTTCCGACGACATCGGCCTGCAGCGGGTGGGCGCGCTGGCTGACACCGGGGTCTCCGGAATTTTTTCCATCGAGGCCGCTGGCGAAGGCCACCTTGCCGACCCCGACATAGAGGGCCGCCTGTCAATCCGCGATCTTGCTGCGGGATCAACGTCGGCGGACCCCATCGATGTCTTTTTCAGGCTGAAAAACCGCGTTGCCGGCGCGGTGCTGGAATCGACCTTCACCATCGATGCCGAATATCATATCGATACCGGCGATTTCGATCTTCGCGCCGAGTTAGAAGACACCCTGCTCGATCCGTTTTTTCACATGGCCGGACTGGACGCCCTTTCCGGTACCGTGACGGCGGATGTGCAGGCCGGGGGAAACGTCTCCGACATCCAGGATACTTCAGCCGAAATGAACATCCTGCGGATGACCGTGTTCCAGTCGCCAAACAACGCGGTATCCCGCGAACTGATCCGTATTGCGGGCCTTTATGCGGATTTCACCGAAGGCCGCCTTACGATCCCGGACAACGAAATCGCCCTTCTGGAAACCAGCCGCGTCCATATTGCCGGTTCCGGCCGCCTGGACGGCGACCTTGAAGCCACGGCCCGGGGGAACATTCCCTTCTCCGTCATATCGGCCTTTTTCCCCGTTCTGGAAGACCCCGACGGGAACATTTCCTTTTCGGCGAATTTCGCCCGGTCGGATGGCCATCCTGATTTTGACGCAGAAGTCGAAATCAACGATCTCGGGATGACGGTGCCGCACCTCATGCAGCAGCTTCACGGCATCAACGGCCGGATCCGGATCGCCCCGCACGGCATTGAACTGACCGATCTTTCGGGCCGACTCGACGCCGGCCGATTCAGCGCGGAAGGTGTGATGGCGTTTGAGGACGGTTTTTTCCCGGGACGGGTTCGTCTTGACGTTGCCGCCAATGCGTTTCCGATCCGGATTCCCGGCGCTATGGATATGGTATTCAATAGCGATCTCACCTTCAGCGGCCATCCGGACAATACCACGCTGTCCGGAACGGTCATCCTGCTCGACGGCCTGTATTACCGGGACGTGGAGATCGATCTGATCGGAGAGGTCACCCGACGGCGGCG
>SLJY01000196.1 GCA_007134875.1 Desulfobacterales bacterium | reverse complement strand
GCGCAATCCGGCGGTCGTAGTGGATCCCGTCGGCAAGCCAGCTTTTCTGGGTCGGGTTGCCGTCTTCGTCCCGGAACGTCTTGCGGTAGAAGACCGTGTCCGGGTCGATGTGGTTGCCGTCAACCGGGTGGCCGGATGCATAAACTTTCTCGCCGGCTTCGTCATAGGCGGTGACTTCGAGCCACATTTTCCGGATGTAGGTGACGCCGGTTGGAATTTTATGGCCGGCGCCAACGTTTTTGACCCGCACGACCAATTCGGTGCCGCCTTCCCCTGTTTCGGTTTCGGCTTCTATTTCTGCCGCGGCCTCTATCATTTTTCTCGCCAGTTCCGCTTTTTCGCTGTTTTCTGCCCGGTCATGGAAGAACACGCTGCCGCCGGGAAAGAAATGCGTGGCCACGTGATCTCTTTCTTTACCCATGAAGCTCGACTTACCGGGGTTTTTCTCAACACCCGGGCCGGGAGTCATATGGCAGTCCTGGCAGCGGACACCCTGCTCTGCGTAGGGGCCCTGTTTCCAGTCATCGTAGGTGTCGATCACGGTTGCACCGGATGCCGGGTGAACCACGTTGTGGCAGGCGCCGCAGAAGGCCGGGTCCGTGTGGATTTCAGAGAATTCGACGTCATGGTACGGCGAGTTCCCGTCCCCCCGGGGACCCCGCTTGACCCGGCCGGGTTCGGAGAGCGTCTGCACGTTTACCGGCTCCACCACTTCCCGGACGGTATGGCAGTAGTCGCAGGACACGCCTTTTTTTGAGATTTCATCGAATTGACTGCCGTCCGGCGGCGGCAGCTGCTGCGTGCGCCGGGCGATCGGGGCATGGCATTCTCCGCAGAATACGTCAGTAAAGCCCTCCGTCTCCCGGCTGGCCTGGAGGTAATCCGGCTGGTAGAATTCGTTTTCCCATGCAAAACGGTGCATGCTGCCCGCCCATTGCGAATGGATATCCTGGTGGCAGGCAACGCATCTGTCGGGGCTTTCGAAAGCGCCTTCTTCAAAGATGTTTTTTTCATCGAGTCCGGCGCCGGATACGGCCGCGATGAGCAGGCCGATGCATGCGGCCGCCGCCGCAAGCATTGCTGTTTTTCCGGATTTCCAACGGGGCCGCTTCGGCCGGTCGATCGGGGTGGGGGTGTTATTCATGGCCATATCCCTCCTAATCTGAGCGTTTTACAAAACATTTTATGAGTGTATCAATTTTTGGTCGCACATGAAACGTGGATAGCATGGACTGAATCGTTTGCGATCGTTATTATACACTATCCGCCCGGGAACCGTCATAAAAAAATGTCTGTATCCGGCGCATATCGCTTGTTTTCCGGTGTGCCTGCAAACAGGGGCGGCTATCCGATGCCCAGTTTTTTTTAATTTCAAATACAGTGTTTTTCTTTCAACGCCAAGCATTTCAGCCGCTTTGCTCCGGTTCCACCGATGCTGCTCGAGCACCTGGAGAAGGTAGTTTCTTTCGAAGCGTGCCACGGCGTCGCGCAGTGTTTCCGTACTGTCCGAAACCATCGGAGCAAGCGTCTCTTCCCGGGATGGGCTTTGCGGAAGGCAATCGGCAAAGTCGATATGCCCCAGATCCACGAATCGCTGGAGCGTGTTTTCCAGTTCACGGATGTTTCCGGGCCAGTGATGGTTCATCAGTGAATCCAGAACATGGCCGGGCAGCGCCTTTACCCTGCTGCCGACTGTGTGCGGCTGTGCGGACCTGGCTGAATAAAGCCGGTCCATGAAGTGCTCCACCAGAAGCGGGATGTCTTCTTTTCGTTCCCGCAGGGGCGGGATATAGATGGGAATGATGTGGATGCGGTAGAAGAAGTCCTCCCGCATGGCACCCGATTCCACAAGCTTTCGCAAATTGCCGTTTGTGGCGGCGATAATCCGGACATCCGGTTTTCGCAGCCGGCTGCCGCCCACCGGGGTATATCCGCCCCCCTCGATGGCCCGGAGCAGTTTGGCCTGCATCCCGGTCGATATTTCGGTCAGTTCGTCCAAAAACAGGGAGCCGTTTTCAGCCAGATCCAGGACACCCGGTTTGTCCTTGTCCGCCCCGGTAAACGCTCCTTTCCGGTATCCGAAAAATTCGCTTTCCAGCAGCTCCGACGGTATGGCGCCGCAGTTGACGGGTATGAACCGGTTGCCGGCACGCTCGCTCAGCTTGTGGATGGCGCTTGCCGCCAATTTCTTTCCGGTTCCGGATTCGCCGTAGATGATCACGTTGGCGCTGGTGGCCGCAGCCCGGAGAATCAGCTCATACACCTTTTGCATGGGTTCGCTTTTGCCGACGATATCGCCTAAGCGGTAGCGGTCCCGGGGTGTCTCCCGCAGTCGCCGGTATTCCCTTGAGCAGGTGTAGATGAAGCCGTCAAAGGCTATCAAATCGGGCCATGGCCTTTTCCCTTCGAGTTCGGCCTTGGAAAAACCGCTGATCCTTTCGAAACCGGCGTTGGTCAGGGAAATGGTCATGTCGTTTTCGATGATGATGGTGCCGGCCCCGGTGATCTCGAAAATGCTCTTATAAAGCTTTTCGTTTTCGATCAGGGTTCGGATGATTTCGTTTTCGGCGGTATCGGGCCGGACGAATCCTTCGAGGTAGGCCACCGTCGCATCGGCGTGGCACGCCGCCCGCACTTGGAGTTCCGTATCGATTTTCGTGCCGTCCTTGCGCCGGAAGGTTTGTTTGTAAGTCAGCAGGGTGCCGTGCCGAACCGCTTTTTCCATGATTTCCATGCACTGCTCCGGGTTCAGGGTGAACTGGGAGACGGTGCCGGAATCGTTGTACACGTCATCCTTGTCCGGATCAAAGCCCAGCATTTCAAGCAGCACCCGGTTTGCCGCCAGCAGTGTTCCGTCGGTGGCGGTCTGAAAAATCCCGACGGGGACGCTGTCGAAAAGATCCTGGTATCAGTTGGTTCCGGACGTATTCCCGCAGCTTCGTTCGTCTTTCCGGGTCTCCGTTGTCACCTGATTTTCAAGCTGTTGGACGGTTTTCATGAATGGCGGGAGCTCCCGGTAATCGGTCGTTTGTAACCGGCTTCGAAACAGTGTTAATGAAACATTATACACCATTTTTCTTACGGCAGGCAAGCCCTGAGAATCCGGACCGCAGGTTAGTCATATGCAGAAAGCCGCTGTGCCATTTCACTTACACGGTATTGCCGAGGGCACAGGATGTGCTAACGCAGGAAGCCATCATGTGGACTGTATCGCCTTTTTCCCCCCAAAACCCATCGGATCATTTTGGCGGGTCGTGGGATTACCCTCTCGCAACTGTGAGTGGCCGCTGCCAGCTTTTACGGCTCGATAAGCCGCACCCTGAAAACTTGCTCCGCTCGGACATTCAGGGTGCTATGCTTATCTTCGCCTCGAACTGGCGCGGCCCCTCCCAATGTTGCTCGAGGGTAATCCCACGACCCGCCAAAATGCGTCAATTTGTAGCCTTTGGGGCTGTAGCATCATGAAACCCTGAGCGTGATAATCCGGGTATAGGACGTGCTTCCTGCGTCAGCACATCCTATGGGCTGTGGCAAGCTTGGAAATGGATGGCTGAAATGTCGCCCGATCGACGTACAAACAAATTTATCCCCGGGATGCGATGTATAAAATGGGCAATTCCTATGGGGTGGGGGTGGTGGGGGATGCCGCCAGGCAACACTGGGGAGGGTACGGTTCCGATTTATACTGTCGATCCCGATAGCGATTTCGATAAGGGGAGAGAGCGGTGCCAAAGCTTTTACGTGGATGGTTTGACAGAAACGGGGTTTTGTGAGATATAGAATGCAGCTTAGAAAAAGGTCCGATATCAAACCCAATGCGACTTTCAATCAATTATTCGTTTGGCAATTACGCGTTTGGCAGGGAGAAAACGAAAGATGAACAGTCCCGCAGCGATTAGGGATTTTCCGGAAATATATTATTTGCGTAACAAGGCGTTCATCCTCTTTTTCGTTATGGCATCCATGGCGCTTGCCTTTTTCTTGGCGCCGGTACATGCGGCAAAAGCCGCATCCGGCGATGAGGTTTTTCCGTCGTTTGGAAACGGTCCCGTGGAAGTTCGCATCTATGCCAGTTATTTCTGCGCCCCCTGCCGTTTTCTGGAGCCCGAGCTGGAGCCGGTTCTCATGGAACTGGTGGAAGATGACAAAATCCGGGTAACGTTCGTGGATGTCCCGCTTTCCCGGGCAATTCCTTATATTCACCATTTCCTCTACGCGCTTAATGAAAATCCGGGAATGGAAAATGCCTTCAGGGTGCGCCACGTCTTGTTCGACGTGGCAAAAGAGCGGGGAGGGCCGGACGAGATCCGCAAGGCTTTCGAAGAAGAGGGGATCGCTCACGAGTCGTTCGATCTCACCGGGGTGTTTACGAAAATGAACCAATACCTCAAGGAAGATGCCATCCGGAGCACGCCCAGCGCGGTCGTTCTGACCGAAACGGAAAGTGCCCTTTACACCGGCGGCGGAAGCATCCTGGAGGCGCTTGAAGCAATCAAGACCAATGATACCGTCTCGGAAAACGGGGAGGATGCGTGAATACGTCCATCCGTCGGAGTGAGGACCGCCGCGAAAGCCGGGAGATATTTACGCCGCGTTTTGAAAAAGCCCGCATTGCGGCCGGCATCATCATTCCGCTGCTGGCCGCCGGGGCGGTGTTCGCCAACAGGGTGTGCGAAACCGAATGCACGTATATCTACGGGGCGCTTTTCGGAGTGGACCTGCATTACCTGGGAATCGGGCTGGCCGCGGCCCTCCTGTTTTTAGGGTTTTCCTTTCAGAGGCTGTCATTTAAAGCGTTTTCCGATCATGCACGGGCTTGCCTGCTGTGCATGGCCGTGGGCGGCGGCGTGGTACTGCTTTATTTCCAGGCGGTGCATCGGATGTTCTGCCCGGTCTGTCTGATCTACGGCGCCTTGATCTTTGCGTTTTTCCTGTTCAATGTGAATCGGACGAGCCGGCCCGCATGTGCGGTCTTTCTCGCAGCCGGACTGCTTTTTTTCGTTTTTTTCTTTGAGGGGTCCGCCGTACCGGTCTTTCAGTTTTGACGGCCTGGCAATACATGCAATATCTTCATCAGCCCGTGATCCCTCAGAGTTTCGCATACGTTAACTGCGCTGCATTCTTCGGAATTGCATAAGCCTCTATCTTGAACTTTCTGCAAAGCTGTCGGATCGGGACTTTTACGGGCGCATCAATTTTTCCGGAAGCTGAATGCCATGAGATCTGCCGCGATTGTATTGTTTTTTCTTTTGTTGTACAGCTGTACCGCCACGCATCCGCAACCTCCTCCCGTCCCGCCTGATGCCGGAAACAACAATGCCGCATCGGACAGCAGTCTTCCCGAAGCAAACGCTTTTCAACAAGGTTTAACGGACTTCGAACAAAACCACGCGGGTTTGGCGGCGGCATCCGGTGCCGACACGCCATCCGATCAATTCGCGACGCCTGGCGAGTCTCCTGCATCCCGCAAGCCCCTTACCCTTGATGCGGCCATTGAAACCGCAGTGGCCAACAATCCGGAAGTGGCCGCTGCAAAGTGGGACGCCGCCGCAGCCTCGGCACGAAAGGACCGCGCAGCCGGACAGCGGCTGCCCGATATCGGGCTTTCCGGCGATTATACCCGCAGGCTGGGCCGGGAACGGGTGATGCCGACCAGCCGGGAGGGTGAGCCCGGGGCCTTCAGCCGGTCCGTCGCGTCCGCTGAAGTGGTTTTATCCGTTCCGGTGTACACCGGCGGAAGGCTTTCCAGCGAGATGCAGGCGGCTCGGTTGCTCCGTGAGGAGGCCATGCGGCGTCATGCGCGGACCCGGCAGGCGCTCGTGTTCGACGTGTCCTCTGTTTTTTTTCAGATCCTCGCCCAGCGAAGCGTCATCGAATCCCTTGAATTGTCTATAAAGGCTATAGAAGAGCACCTCCGGCAGACCGAAGAACGGATCGCCGCAAAAAAGGCCGCCCCTGTCGACCGGATGCGCACGGAAGTCCGTATGGCGGAGCTCCGGCAGGACTTCGTCCGGGAAAAGAATCTCCTTTCCATCCAGCACCGCATCCTGGCAAATCTCATGGGGCTTCCCGGCCGGGCCGGACGGATCGAACCCGCGGGCGACCTGGAGGAGAAAACGTCCTATGATTTTCCGGATGCCGATGTTGCCCTGGAAACGGCAAAACAGAAGCGGCAGGATTTTCTTGCGGCCCGGGCCGCGGCCGTGGCCCGCGAGTTGAAAATCGACGCGGCAAAGGGCGCGCGGTGGCCTGCCATATCCCTGGAAGGCGCCTATGGCGGGCGCCGGGCGTTGGGCTCCGTGATCGGTCCCGGCGATGATTCCGGAGACATGGGGCGGGTCGGTGTCGCAATGGAAATGCCGCTTTTCCAGGGAGGGGCCATCGATGCATCGATCCGGGAAAACCGGGCGGAATACGAGGCCGCACGACAGCGTCTGCGCGCACTCGAACATCGGATCGCCCTGGAGGTGGAAACGGCAACCCTCGATGTACAGGCGGCTTCCAAACAGGTGCAGGCCGGCAAGACGACCGTTGCACTGGCCCGGGAGACGCTGCGCATCGAGCAGGAAAAATATGCCGCGGGCACCGCGGCGGTTGCGGACGTCCTTGACGCCCAGGCAGCCCTGCTGGACGCTGAAAAAACATACTACCGGGCGATGGCCGAATTCCGGACGGCCGTGGCACGTCTTCATCTGGCGGTGGGGGAATTATGAAGAAAACAGCGCGTTGGGCCGCGGTGTGTATCGGCGTGGCTGTATTATTGGCAGGCGGGTATTTTCTGGTTGCAAAACAGGACATAAATGGCTCTGGTGCGGGCGGTCCTTCCAGGCAAGAGCGCGGTGAGCCGGTTGAGACCGTGGCTGCCGCAAAAACCGCCATCTCTGACACCCTTGTGCTTAACGGAACGGTGGAGCCTTTCCGCATCGCCCGTCCGGGGTCTGCCGCCGAAGGACCGGTCGAACATCTTGCGGTGCGGGAAGGCGACCGCGTGAAAAAGGGGGAAAGACTCCTTTCCATCGGCCGCAGAAAAGGCATCGACTCAGAGGTTCACTCCCTGGGGGCGGAGATGAAAAAAGAGTCGGACAACCTGGAGCGCACCCGGCAGCTCGTGGAAAAAGACGTCCTTCCCGGCGAGGCGCTCGATCAGGCCGTATCCGCCTACGAAAAGGCCGCAGCGGAACTGGCCCGGGCCGAGGAGCGGCGCATGGATTATTTTGTAGAAGCTCCATTTGACGGCGTGATTCGGGAGATCCTGGTTCACGAGGGGGACTTTGTGACGCCGCGCGAACCGGTTGTCTGGATCTACGATCCGGAAAGCCTCGTGATTCGCGCGGCGGTTTCCGAGAGACATGCTGCCGGCGTGCACGCCGGCATGCCGGTGGAAATACACTTCGATGCCCACCCGAACAAGCCGGTTCGCGGTGAAATCGTCCGGGTTTTTCCCTTCCTGGATCCGGGGACGAGGACGCGGACGATTGAAATCCTGCCGCGAGGCGATCTGGTGCTTCTTCCCGGGATGTTCGCCCGCCTTGAAGTGCTGCTCAAAACAGCCCCGGATGCGCTGGTGGTGCCGGTGGAAGCGATTGTGCCCACGGAAGAGGGGGACGTTGTTTTCGTAGTATCGGACGGCAAGGCCCGAAAACGGCAGGTCGACGTCGGCATTGAAACCAACCATAAAGCAGAGATCCTGAGTGGGCTGTCCGCAGGGGAGCCCGTCGTTATCCGGGGCGTAAGGAGCCTGTCGGACGGGGATTCTGTTTCCGCTGTGAAAAAGAACGATGATGATTCCCGGGAGCCCGATTCACGGGGTGCCGGGCAATGATATGGACCCGATATGCCATATACCGGCGCCTGGCCGCCGGGGCCATTGCGGCCTTGCTGGTTGTGCTGGGTCTTTACGGGCTTTTCCGCCTTCCCATGACCTACCTGCCGGCCATTACGTACCCCCTTGTCAAGGTCGAGATCCGCTGGGAGGGGGCCGCCCCCGAAGAGGTTGAAAAAAACATTGCCGAGCCCGCGGAGCGGATGATTGCCACCGTGGATCGCCTGGATCGCATCGAGTCCTCGTCCATGGAAGGGCTCTACAGCCTGGATGTTCACTTTGAATACGGCGCGGACGTGGACGTGGCATTCCAGGATGTCCAGGCCGCCCTGGCCCGCGTGCGAGGCCGGCTGCCGGACGACGCGGAGGAGCCTTTCGCGTTCAAGGCGGATCCCTCTCAGATTCCCGTGATGCAGCTTACCGTCGCTTCCGACCGGTGGGACCCGGTCCGGCTGCGGGACTGGGTGGAGGACCATTTCCAGGACCGCGTGCTGGCGGTCACCGGCGTGGCCGGCACGGATATCGTCGGCGGTTTGGGGCGGGAAATCCGGATTCACCTCGATCCCGCCGCCATGGAAAAACACGGGCTTTCCCTGAATGCGATCCGCGGCCGGATTGCGGAAGAGAACATGGCGCTTTCCGCAGGGCGTGTAACGGTGGGCCCGGAGGAGATCATCGCCCGCACCATGGGCGAGTTTGCGGATATGGACGAGATCCGCAATCTCGTGGTAGCGGCGGACGCCCACCGCAAGGTGCTTCTTTCCGATATCGCTAAAGTGCTCGATACCCACGCAGACCGGCGCGTGGTTACCCGGTTCAACGGGGAAGAGTGCGTCCGGGTTTCCGTGCTGAAGGCGGCCGAGGCCAACATCGTTGCCGTGGCCGATGCGGTGAACCGGGAGTTGCAGGCCATGGAGCCGGGCCTGCCGGAGGGCATCCGGCTGGGCCATGTCGAGGACCAGTCCGTCTACGTGCGCCAGGGCCTGGAAGGGGTGCGAAACGCGGCGCTGGCCGCCGCCTCCCTTTTGGTCGTGGTAATTTACCTGTTTCTCGGGAGCTTTCGCCAGGTGGGCGTCATGCTCATCGCCCTTCCTATGACCCTGGTGATCAATTTCGGGCTGATGCAGTTGGCCGGTTTTTCCCTCAACATGTTTTCTTTGGGGGGGCTAGTGGTTGCCATCGGCGTGGTGCTCGACAATTCCGTGGTGGTCCTGGAGAATATCACCCGTCTCAGGCGATCGGATTCCTCCGGGGATTTGAAGGCCGGGGACGTGCGGATATCCGCGCTGCAAGGGGTCGGCGAGGTCGGCCCGGCCCTGGTTGCTGCAACGCTTTCCTTTCTAGCGTTGTTTGTGCCGTTTCTCATCGTGCCGGGCCTTACGAGCCTGCTGTTCCGGGAGTTGATCCTGGTAATCGCCGGCATCGTGGTCATCAGCCTTTTCGTTGCCGTGACCGTAACGCCGATGCTTGCAACATTTTTGACAGAAGATGTCAGGGCAGGGCGGGGGCCGGGACGTTTCGAGAGGTTGTTCAGCCGGATTTCAGGCGGCTACGAAGCACTGCTTGGCCGTGTGCTTACGGTGCGGTGGATTGTCATCCCGGTTTTCCTGGGCATCCTGGCGGTGGGCGTGATGATTTTCGGGCGGCTCGGCGGCGAGTTTCTGCCGCTCATTGACGACGGGCAGATCATGGTCCGCGTCAACATGCCCACCGGCGCATCCGCCGAAGAAACCCACAAGACCCTTGAACGAATCGAAAATCGCATCGCGGACGACCCGATTATCCAAACTGTTTTTACTTTCTCGGGCGGCCGGGTGATGGGCATCACCACCCGTCAGATCGCGAACCGGGGGGAGATCTACATTCAACTGGTTCCCAGGGCCGAACGGGATGCGTCCACCGAAGCCTTTGCAGCCGATCTCCGGCGGCGGATTTCCGACCTCCAGCCTCCGGGCGGGCGGGTTATGGCCCGCCAGGTGCCCATTCGCGGTATACCGGGGATCCGGGCCGCCGATGTCATCGTGAGCGTCCGCGGAGCTGACATGGAGCGCCTTTCGGGTCTGGCGGAGGAAACATCCGGAAGGATCCGGGCGAAGGGCGATTTCCGGAACGTACGGGTCGACGTGGATTTGACCAAGCCCGAGTACCGGGTTCTCGTGGACCGGGTCCGGGCCGCCGAACTCGGCGTGCCGGTTTCCGAGGTGGCCCAATCCTTGCGGACGCTCATCACTGGCAGCGTGCCCACGCGGTTCCGGGACGGCCGGCGGTATTACGACATCCGCCTGATCGTGCCCGAAGATCGCCTCCGGGGCCGGCGCGACGTGGAAAATTTCCCGCTGACCGGGGCGGACGGAAAAACGCTCCGCCTTGCCGATATTGCACAAGTAATTCCGGCAACCGGGCCGGTGGAGATCCAGCGCGAAAACCAGGTGCGGCAAATTTCCGTAAACGCCGATATCGACCATGACGACCTGGCCGGGGCAGTCAGCCGCCTGGAAGGTCTGCTGGAAGAGATCGACCTGCCGGAAGGATATTCCTTTTCACTGGGCGGAAGCGCGGAGATGATGCTCGACATGCAAGATGCGGTGCTGGCCGTGCTGGCTTTTTCGCTTTTTTTCTCCTTTATCGTGCTCACGGTTCAGTTCAACAGCATCAAGCTGCCGCTTTTGATTTTAGGGAGCGTGCCGGTCTGTTTTTCCGGGGCGGCGTTTTTGATGTACGCGGCCGGTCTGCCGCTCGGTGCCACGGTCATTATCGGGATCCTGGTGGTGGTGGCCGCCACGGTCAGCGACGGGGTGCTTTTGCTGACCTATGCCGACCGGATCCGCGAGGATGAAGGATGCGACGCCCGCGATGCGATCGTGAAGGCGGCCAAGATCCGGTTGAGGCCCCGCATCATGACCACCATGACCACCATCGTCGGTTTTCTTCCATTGGCGCTCAACCTCGCCGAAGGGGGAGACATGCTGCAACCCATGGCCGTGGCGGCCATCGGCGGGCTGGGCATGGAGATCCTGGTGGCGCTGCTTCTGATGCCCTGTCTGTATGTCGTTGCCGCGTCTTCAACGCGTGAATCCTGACGGCTTCGTAAAAAGTCCAATATCTGCGTTACGCGCGATTTCTCAGACCTAAACTGAGCGTTTCAAATTTTTAAACCGTAAACGGATTACACGGATCAACACAGATTCATTCCGGCTATTCCAGGGCGCGCAGGCTGTCCTGGGGCAGGCGGTGGGTTCCTTTTCCCTCCAGGCTTACCTCGACGAGGGCCGACGGATCGTTGATGGATGTGTCCGGATCCACGATGATGCCGTGGAGCCCGATGAAATGGTCCATGTAGGGTTCCCAGCTTTCATCGGAGGATTTCTGAAATACCTCTACGTGCTGGCCCCTTCTGAATGTCGTGGTCATGGATCAGCCCTCTATTTTGGGTGAGGTGGTGATTTCCGCGCCGGAAACCGCACTTTTCTTCCGCAGGCAGTTGTCGCAGGTGTCCCGGGTAATCCGGATGTCGCTTCCGACCCGCTGGACACGCTTCTGAACGAAGTCCAGATACTTCCGCGGCCCCATGATCGCCCCGCACTCGCGGCAGTGCACCAGGGGCTGCCGGTTGAGTATCGTTCCGCAGAGCGACAGGATCCGCTCCCCGTCCCGGTCTGTGATTGTCATTGCGTGGTTGGGACAGTTCATGGCGCAGGCACCGCATCCGATGCACCGGTCCGCGATTTTCCGGAAATCGGTCTTCACCGGGTGATCGAAGTCGAAATACCCCAGCTTCAGGGCGTCGATGTCCATTTTGTCCCGGCAGACCTCGATGCATTTCCCGCACCGGAGGCAGATGTCGCACCGCAGGCACCGGCGGGCCTCGTCGTGTACGGCGTGCTCGTCCAGGCCGAGCTCTACCTGCTGAAACGTGGTTTTTCGGCGTTCCGGTGCAAGATGGGGCATTTCCGGCCGTTTGAGCGTCATCTTGGTTGCAGCGGGAACTTCGATGCATTCCAGCCGTCTTCTGCGTACCGGCACCGGCGGCATTTTCGGCTGCGGGATATGGTTGAACCACCGGTCGATTCCCTCGGCCGCCCGTTTGCCCCCGCCGATGGCCTCCACGACGGTGGCCGGGCCTATCACCGCGTCGCCGGCGGAAAAAACGCCGGGAATGTCGGTATCCATGCTCACGGTATTGACTTCGATGGTATTTCTCCGGGTCCGTTTCAGCTCCGGGAACACCTCATCGTCGACGCGCTGACCGATGGCGGTAATCACCTGGTCGCAGTCCATGATGAAGTCGGATCCCTCGATGGGAACCGGTGATAGCCGCGAGCTGCCCTCCCTGGCGACCAGTTCCGCGTGCTGGCAGTGAAACCCGGTGATTTTGCCGTTTTCCCCAAGGATGGCGACGGGAATCGTCAGGAATTCGAAGTGCACGCCTTCTTCTTCGGCCTGCTCCACTTCCTCCACGTCAGCCGGCATTTCATCCCGGGATCTGCGGTATGCGATCGTAACCGATTCGCATCCCAGGCGGATGCACGATCTGGCGGCATCGATGGCCACATTTCCGCCGCCGACGATTAGCACGCGGCGACCGGGGCGCCGCCGGATCCCCAGGGCCATGTCGCGCAAAAAGTGAATGGCCTTGATGTTGGCGAACTCCTTTTCTCCGGGAATATCGAGATTCCAGCAGCGCTGTGCGCCGATGGCGATGAAAAAGGCCTCGAAGCCTTCCTTTTCCTTCAGTTCTTCCAAGGTGACGTCTTTTCCGAAAAAGGTGCCAAACCGGAATTGAACCCCCAGATCCTCCATCATGGCCACTTCACGGTCAATCACTTCCCGGGGCAGCCGGTAGCGGGGTATTCCCGTGAGCATCATCCCGCCGGCGGTTGGAAGCGCTTCAATCACAGTAACTTCGTAACCCTTGAGGGCCAGGTAGTAAGCGCAGGTAATGCCGCCGGGCCCGGCCCCCACGATACAGACTTTCCTGCCGTTGGGCTCCGCCTGGGGGGGGTTGGTATAGGTTCCTTCCGAAAAAGCCCGCTCCGCAGCGTATGCCTTCATTGCCTTGATGGAAATGGACGTGTCAATTCGTCCCCGCACGCACATGAACTCACAGGGCCGGGTGCAGACGAGTCCGCAGACCCATGGAAACGGATTGTCCTTCCGGATGATATCAATGGCCTCGGCATGCCTTCCCATGCCGATGAGCGTGACATAGGTGGGTACATCGATCCCGGCCGGACAGGCTGTCTGGCAGGGGGCCGGAGCCAGACGCGTGCAGGCGCCCGTGGCGCAGTTGCGCGTTTCGACATGGCTTTCGAAGACCTCGCGGTGCTCCGCCAGGTTGTTTTTCACCTGTTTGCCAAGCTGTCTTGCCGCATCCAGTTCAGGATCTGCCGCAAGCTTCCCGGCCAGCTCCTCAATGGCCGGCAGATGGTCATTTCCGGCGCGCCCCCAGGCCACATCGTTCACAAGATCACGGATTTCTTCCGCGATCCGGCGGCTTCTGGGATGAGAAAGCGCTCCCCCGGCGATCTCCCCCTCCAGCCTTGCGATGGCATCGTTGACCGGGCAGGGGGGGTATGCTGAAAGTTGCCCGTTTTTATTCAGCGTTTTTGATTCCGTCATAATTTCCCAACCTGTATCTGTCGATATATAGTCACATCCGGACAAACCGGCATCAAAGGGGCTTCCTCACCGCCTTCCGTTTTCTACCCTCTGCCCTGCATCTCATCCGCCTGGGCGACCTTCTCCGCATGACGCTTGCGCAGGATGTCCGGCAGCCGCTCGGCCGGCCCGAAATGCAGGCAGCCCGTGGTGCAGATAGTAACGCAGGCCGGCTTGAGTCCATTGTCGACCCGATCCTTGCAGTAGTCGCATTTGACGACCTTTTTGGCCTCCGGATTCCACTGCGGCGCACCCCAGGGGCAGGACCGGATGCATGCCTTGCATCCAACGCAGAGTTCGTCGTCGATAAAGACGATGCCGTCTTCGGGCCGCTTCTGCATGGCCCCGGTGGGGCAGGATGCGACGCACCAAGGGTTTTCGCAATGAAAACAGGACATAAATACGTAGGTTGCCTTCGGCTTGCTTCCGGCAAACCGGGGGCCAACGGCGATCACCTGGCACAGCCGCGGACCGATGGGAAGGTTTTTTGCCGTTTTGCACTGGATTTCGCAGGCATGGCAGGATATGCAGTTCTTGGTATCCTGGAAAAGATAGTATTTGCTCATATTCTACACCTTGTTAATCTGCGTGATCTGTGAGTTTTAAAAAATTTGAGCGACACAGGATGTGCTGACAAAGTCGCCAGCTCAGGTTGTAAAGACTTCCTTCCAGCGTTGATTGTTGCGATGATGCTCAATGCCATTACTATTCTGTATATCATGATAGTGTTGCCAGATTCAAATAGCAAAATATATACCATTATGAAGCCAAGCGTCGCTTCGGCTAAAAAACTTTGGCCGATGGTGCGCTGACCGCGGAATGCGGGTTTCATGGGCTTCGAATACCGCTGATCCCAATTCGCCGCCGGTTTTTTATGTCAGGAAGGTCGGATTGCTGCGAATTCCCTGTCAGCGAACTACTCCACTACTTTTTGCCGTGCCTTGCGTCGGTCGGGAGCAACAGTGGGCGCAATAAATAAAAAGCGCTGATATAAAATTTTTGCATATTTATAACATTTTAAAATAATGTCATTTTTTGTAATGTTTAAATGTATTGCAATCTTTTTACTGCAAAGACGCCATCCCGTCTTCCGGACTCGCTGCGGAGCATCGCCTGCCATGTCGAAAGGAGGAATTGTTTTTTTTCCACAGGAAATCGATGCGGTTTGTTTATGAATAATAAGAAAAGGCTGTGTTCGCTCTCACAAAGCGAAAACCGCTGCGGTTTACGGCAGAATAAATGGCATGGGTGTTGCAAAGTTCTGCCCAATGATCCAGGTCTGCCAACCCGCGGCGCCATAGTCCGCAACCGGTATTTTCCGCATTTAACGGTCATTCCGTATGAGTTGCCGCCCAGAATCGTTTCAATGCGTTAACAAGGATGCACTCGAAAAAGATGCGATCCGGCGCTTTTGAAAAAAGTCCAGGATCAAGTTTTGCGCGATTTTATAGGAATGCAGAGTGCTTAGCGTGCGTGAAATTCTGAGCAATCGCGCGCAGACGCAGATATTGGACTTTTTACGAAGCCGTCAACAAGGAACCGAAGGAAATACAACAAAGGAGGAAACGTATGCACAAGAAACTTTTCATGGCCTGCCTTGCGGCCCTGGTCCTGTTTTTGGCGCTGCAGGGCACCGTCCTGGCCGAGACCCCGGATGTGGTCCATGATCCCCACGCCCTCGAAGAAGCCATTAACGCGGCCCATGACCAGGGTTTACTGGACAAGGAGGATCCGGAAGGCTACCTGGGGATTCCTGGCGCGCCGCAGATCTCACTGGTGCTCGCTTTTTTCTGGGCCTGCCTCGTTGGCTGGGTGTTTTCCACGGTGGGCGCCTTCGGCGGGATCATGGCCGGTATCGGGCATATAACGATCTATGGCCTGGGCGACTATGCCGATACCTTCAAGGGCGAATCCGCCGAGCTCAACACGGCCGTAACCGACACGATCCGGGTGGGCAACCAGTTCCTTGTCGGGTTTTCCGCTCTGGTTTCCACATTGAACTACTGGAAGCTGGGACGGCTGGTCTTGCCGGTTGGCATCGCCCTGGCTGTCGGATCCATTTTAGGCAGTTATATCATCCCCACGATTACCGCGGGTCGTATCTCTTTTGCGGACTATGTCGGTGTCTTCGGAATTTTCGTGCTGGTTTTGGGCTGCTACATGCTCTATCAGACCACGCCCCGGGGGCAGAAGTCCAAGAAAAAGGCCAAGCAGGCCGCGGAAGCCTTTGAGCAGACCATGAAGCGCAAACGATCCGGCGAAGCCGTTGACACCACTGAACTTGGGGTCAAGGTCACGTCCCTTACGCCGAAAAAGATGAGCTTCACATTCTACGGCGTTGAGTTTTCCTTCAATCCCCTGTTTCCGATTCTCGGCGGTTTCGTAATAGCATCCATCGCGGCGTTTCTGGGTGTTGGCGGCGGGTTTATGCTGGTTCCCTTCATCACAGCGGTCGCCGGCCTGCCCATGTACCTGGCGGCCGGAACCTCGGCCCTGGCCGTTCTGGTCGGCATGATCACGGCCATTTTGAGCTACCTTGCCGCGGGCGTTCTTGTGCACTGGCCGCTTATCGGAACCCAGCTGGTAGGGATTTTCGTCGGCTCCATGGTCGGACCGCGCACCTCCCAGTACATTCCGGAGAAGGTGCTGTCACGGATTTTTATCGTCCTGGCCTTCTACGTGGGCTTCAATTTCATGGCCCGCGGTTTTCTGGGCAAGGATCTTCTTACGCTGATCACGGGTGGTTGATCCGGCCGCTCTGTTTGTGTAGCCTTAAACGCCGCACTTCTATCGTGCCGGTATCAATCAGCGGGGCGGTCCTGATCCGGTCAGGGGCGCCCCGCTGATTGAAATACCCGGTTCAGGTGAAAAAAAAGCAATTTTCAAGACACGGACCGATCCGTTTATGGATATGATTATCGCCTGGTGGGATCCGATCTATATGTGGCTGGACCTGGTACTTGTCACCCCGTACCGGTGGTTCGGCAACCCCGTGGCCGGCTTTTTTTTCGGAACGCTTGTCCTTGCCGTGTGGTGCGTGCTGCTGGGAGAGGTTACGTTCCGGCTTGCCGCCCGGATCAACCGGGAGCATATCCGCAAACTGCGCGGCGGCATGACCCGGATGCACAACCTGTCGGTTAAGGCGCTCATGCTCAGAGACAAGGAAAACTACCGGGCCTGCAACACGGAGGCCAACGAGGCGTTTGGCCGGTATTTTTTCAGCCTGCTCACCTTGGGTGCGTCTGTTCTCTGGCCCATTCCCTTTGCCCTGGCCTGGATGAGCAAACGGTTTGGGCACGTCGAGTTCGATATCCTGTTTACCATGCCGCTTTTGGGAAGCAGTGCGGGCTTCCCCGCGGTGATGATCCCCATGTATATCCTGTGCCGGATTCTTTGGGCCGCCCTGAAGCGGCGGTTTCCCGTTTTTTCGCATGGCACCGGGGCACCTGATCACGGGCAGGCGGAAGAGATGATCAGTATGAAGGAAGTGGACCGATACGGCGGGGTGCCGGAACGGTTCTGGCGCAATGGCGAGCCCTGATTGCGCCGCCTTTCTGATTGCTCATGATCGTTAGGTTTGGGAAGGAAATGGCAAGACAATATTCAAACCGATCCGGAGGATATTCGTTGTTTTTTCGTGCAGGAAGTACCGTATGTCGTAAACTTCCTGTTGTTGCGGCATGTTTGGCCATAACCGCTGACCCGGCTATGGCCGCCCGGCCGCACGGCAGCCCGGTTGGCGCTGCAGTGGTCCTTTTCAGCCATCTTTTATTCATCATTTCCATGGCTATTTTGACTGGCTGGATTTCCCGCCGGGGTGATACCGTCAGATCCGGGTGGCGGGAGATCCGGTATTCGGCGATTTTTTTTATCCATTGGTCCGCATTCGCCTTTACCGCTTACCTTTTGGAAGATCCGTCCGGCTGGATTGCCGCCAGCCGTATCGGATCATGGACCCTGTATATAGAGTCGGCCGGCGGACATGCGTTTTTGGTATGGATTTACTATCTGGTCAGGCTCGATCAACTGCTGAGCGTTCCGGCAATGGTTTTTCTCGTTTTGGGCTTGGCCCGCCTTTTGGCACAAGCGAAATTAACGCCCCCTGATGAAAACGATCCGGCCGGCGATCGGACGGAGGGCGTACGGGAGGACGGCGTATGACGGTTACGGCGATTCCCATACTGCTCGTGGATATCATCGGGTCCGCGCTCATGATCGTTTTTTCCTTGCTGGCGATTGTATACGCCCGGCGGCTGAACCAAAGAGACCCTGAGAACCTGGCAGGGATCTTCCTGTTGTGGCTCAGTGTCCCCCTTGGTACGCTTTTTACCTTGCGTTCCGCGGGTTATATTCTTGAGGCTACTTTTTTTCCGGCCGCACAACCGCCTGCCCCGGAATATCTTTCGCCCTTGATCGACGGCATCACAATGCTGCTGCTTGTTGGCGCCGCCTCCGTCATTTTGTTTTTCAGCCGGACCTGGAACATGTTTCGGGTGGTCTTCACAGAGCGCAACATGCTGCGGCGGACCCGCAAGGAACTGATCGATCTGAACCGTACCCTGAAAGAGCGTGTCCAGGAGCGAACCGACACACTGCTTAATCATGAAAAGCAGATGGCCCGGGCCGACCGGCTTGCATCCATTGGTCAGCTTTCTTCCGGCATCGCCCATGAGATCAACAATCCACTGGGCGTCATCCAGGGATATACCCAACTGCTGATGCGCGATGAAGATCCAGGTTCCCAGCGCTACGAGGATTTGCAGGTGATCCTCAAGCACGCGAAAAACTGCAAGGCCATCGTGGAAGACCTGCGCAGTTTCGCAAAGCGCTCCCTCCCTGAAAAAACCGAAACCAGTATTCACGACGTGATCCATGATGCGATCCTTTTTGTGCAGAACCGGGTCCGGAAACAAAACATCCGGATTGACACTTGCCTTGACGACGCCGTCGTGCCGATGTACATGGATGAAAAAAAGATTCGTCAGGTGCTGGTCAACCTGGTCATGAACGCCTGCCAGGCTGTGGGAGAAAACGGCGTGATCGAAATTCAAACAAAGCTTGATGCCCCGGCGCGCCAGGTTCATATCCGCGTGGCTGACGACGGGTGCGGCATCGAGAAAAAGGATATCGAGCGCATTTTCGATCCGTTTTTCACTACGAAGCCAACGGGTGAAGGCACGGGGCTGGGTTTGGCCGTCTCCTACGGCATCATCCGGAATAACGGCGGTGAAATCCTGGTCTCGAGCGAACCGGGCTGGGGTTCGGTATTCACGGTTATTTTGCCGGTTCTTACCGCAGGGAATGCATCGGGCTATTCTTAGGGAAAACTCGCTATGACAACGTTTTCATTGCTGGTGGTGGATGACGAGACCGACATGCTGGGGCTTCTCAGGCGGAGCCTCGCGGCGGACCTGGACTGTAACGTGGAGACGGCATCTTCCGGTACGGAGGGCTACCGGCGGTTTTCCGAGGGTGATTTCGACCTGGTGCTTCTGGATATGAAGATGCCGGGAATGGACGGCATGGAGCTGCTTGAACTCATCCGCAGATCCCGGCCGGAACAGACCGTTGTAATGATGACCGCCTACGGTGACATCGACACGGCGGTCAATGCCATGCAGCACGGGGCCTACGATTTTATCACCAAGCCTTTCGACCATGAAGCCCTTGTGATCCGCCTCGAAAAAGCACTGGAGCGGGCGGCATTGATCCGGGAAAACGTCCGGCTCCGGTCCGGAGGCGCAACATACCACGAATTCGAGGGGTTGATCGGAAAAAGCCCTGCCATGAAGCAGGTGTTCGATACCATCCGAATGGTTGCCGCAACGGATCTCACCGTCCTGATAACCGGCGAATCCGGAACGGGAAAAGATCTTACTGCCCGGGCCATCCATGCCATGAGCGCCCGGAAAAACGCCTCTTTTGTTGCCATGAACTGTCCCACGGTGCCAGAGCAGATCCTGGAAAGCGAATTGTTCGGCTACCGGAAAGGGGCCTTTACCCATGCCACGAGCGATCGGACCGGCCTGTTCCGGGAGGCTGCCGGCGGATCGATTTTTCTCGACGAGATCGGGGATGTGAGCCCGGCAATCCAGACCAAGCTGCTGCGCGTGATTCAGGAAAAGGAAATCAAACCCTTGGGCGATACCCGTACCGTTACGGTCGATGTCCGGATTATTGCATCCACCAACCGGGATCTGGAAGAGCGGATCCGGCAGGGAGCGTTCCGGGAGGATTTTTTCTACCGCCTGAATGTGCTGTCCATCGAGCTGCCGCCCCTGCGTGACCGTCCGGAGGATATCCCCCTTATTGCAACCCATCTTGTCCGGAAACACTGCGTCAAGCTGAATCGCCCTCAAAAAACGCTGTCCCCGGACCTTCTCGAAGCCCTTGCCACCAGTCCGTGGAAGGGCAATGTCCGCGAGCTGGAAAATGCCATTGTCCAGGGGATCTTGTTTTCGAAAGACGATGAAATCCGGCCCGCGGATATTGCCACCGCGTCCATCCAGCCATGTTCCCCCGTATGCCGCTCCCTTGATGAGATCGCCTCGGACCTGCCCTACCGGGAAGCCAAGGAGACGCTTCTTCAGCATTTCAACGAGCAGTACATTGGCCGCCTTCTGTCCGAAACCGGGGGCAATGTCACCAGGGCAGCCGCCCGCTGCGGCCTGGAGCGGCAGAGCCTCCAGCAGGTGATGCGGCGGTATGGCATCGATGCGGAAAATTATCGGAAGTAGATGCGCCAGTCGTTCCATCCGATTCTTTTTGATTGACGCTTTAAACATTGATACACTCGTAAAAAGTCGCGATCTGACGGC
This sequence comes from Desulfobacterales bacterium, assembly GCA_007134875.1. Taxonomy (GTDB): domain Bacteria; phylum Desulfobacterota; class Desulfobacteria; order Desulfobacterales; family Desulfosalsimonadaceae; genus B1SED10-16. Next base: position 680 of record SLJY01000196.1, on the reverse strand, counting down.
TTTGTAAAAAGTTCAGGATCAAGGCTTGCGCGATTTCGAAGAATGCAGAGTACTTGCCGTACGTGGAATTCTGAGAAATCGTGCGTAACGAAGATATTGGACTTTTACGAAGCCGTCAAACATTGTTTCGTATTAAAAAAATAGAATACGCTTGCGATAAATGTGTTACTTGCAATACCTTCGAAGTAAACGATATTCACGGTCACCAGGCCGGGTATGAGATTCTTCGGGAGATTGCCAGGAAAATTTCACGCAATCTCAGAAATATCGATTGTTTTGGCCGCTACGGCGGGGAAGGGTTTCTCGTGATCTTGCCGCACACGTTCCTGGCAGGGGCGAAGATATCGACGAAACCCTTGCCAGGGCGGACCGGTGCCTGTACAGGGCGAAGCGTGCCGGCCGCAACCGCGTTGTTGCGGAATGACCGGGACTTTTACAAGGCGGCATGTTTTTGTTTGACAGAAGGCAATTGATTTTGTTATTATTTTTTGGTTTCACATAACTTTTCGAGCTTTGGGCTGGTTTGGAAATAGTGGCTGAACGAAACAGACTATCAACATTCAATGGAGAAAAGGGCAATGGATGACGAAGGCAGTCCTCATTTACCGAAGGCTGTAGTATTCCGTCAGACAACGTGTTTCCATCCGATCCCGGATTTTGTGATAAGCGGAGAAGACCCG
>SLJY01000112.1 GCA_007134875.1 Desulfobacterales bacterium | reverse complement strand
ATGAAATCCCCCGGGAGCAGGTGAAACATCTGATCGCCGGAATGAAAAGCCGGATTCCTTCCAGGAAAACGGTGGGCGTGCCGGTACCGCCGGATCTCAGGTATATCGGCGGGGGCAGCATTCAGCATATGGCGTTTGCCAATCTGGCGTCGGAAAAATCTCCGGAAGAAATGCTGGGCTTCTACCACAATGCCCTGGAGGGCATGCCCGGATGGCATTGGAGCGAGCAATTCGAAATATTTCATAAATCCGATGAACCAATGACCGCGGAAAAACTCATGTCCTTCACCGTTCCGGTCATTGAAATCAAGGCGCTGGCTTCGGACGACGCCCGGCTCATGAGCGTGGATCCGCGTGTCAAAGAGAAGCTGAACAGTGTCGTGCAGATTACCTATTCCGCGGATTAAGGGGCGGATATATATCATGCGCTCGTAAAAATTCGCGATCAGGCGTAAATATCGGCCTTTATACGAAACCGTCAGTTTAGGGAAATGAAAGTTCGGCGTCGGTGCGCCGAAGCAGCAAAACTTAATTCAAGGGAGTCCTGAGATGGAAAAGGATCCAAAAACGGAATTTGACGTGCATGTGGAAATCCGCGGCATTCTGCCGACCGCCATTGCAGTCGTGACCCGGCCGCATGAATTCTACGGCTTTATGCGGAAATCCGGCGGATTTCTCGGACCGCTGTTTTTCATGGTTGTGCTCGGCGCGGTGTCCGGCCTGCTGGCCGCCCTGCTTTCCCTTGCCGGGCTGGCACCGGCGGACGCTTTTGTCACCGGCCTGGCCGCTGTAATTCTCATGCCTGTTTTTATTGCGATTTTCGGTTTTATAGGTGCTGCAATCCTTTTTGTCATCTGGAAAGCCATGGGATCGGCTGAATCATTTGAAACCGCCTACCGGGGAATGGCATATACCGCCGCCATCCTGCCTGTTACAACGCTCATCGATGTGATACCGTATCTTGGCGGCATCGTCGGACTGGTATGGATGACCTGGCTGCTGGTGATCGTCAGCACCACGGTGCACAACATCAAGACCAAAACCGCGTGGACCGTATTCGGCGCCGTCTGCGTAGTATTCGTGCTTGCCACCGTCAGCCTCGAGGCTACCGCCCGCAGGATGGCTGCCCAAATGGATGCCTGGGATGCGGACAGCCGGAATCGCATGGAGCAGCTTCAGGATATGTCCCCGGAAGATGCCGGTAAAGCCATGGGGGAATTTCTGAAAGGACTGCAACAGGCCGCAGACGAACAGCAGCCATAAGGAGGCATTGCCATGAAAAATGCAGCGCTCATTTTTGTCTTAGCCGCGGCCTTCCTTGCGGCATCCGTTGCCGCTTCGCCCGTGGCGGCAGAGTTGCTTTCGCCGGTCTACCCCGGAGCCGTACCGGCGGACAAGGAACTTAAAACGCATGAAAAGCCCTTTGAGCGTGCATTCTACGCCCGGGAGCCAATTGAAGAAGTGGCTGCCTTTTACGAAAATGCAGCAGGCGCTCTTGAAACGCTACGCCCCGGACAGCTCTATGAAAACGTGGTCCGGCATCCCCCGAAATACAAAGCCTCCTTCGAGCCTGAACGCATCGGTGTGCGTATTGCGAGTGATGCCCCCGCACCGAAAGACGCCCCGCCAATGTCAGCGCTGCCGCCGGAAATCCGGAAAATGCAGCCGAACCGCTGCCAATCCGAACATTTCGAGGGACTGCGCCTCATGGCTCAACAATCCGATAAATATTCATGGGTTGATTTCGGGGCCGTGTGCGATCGTTTCGAACATCTTGACTGGGCATACTTCGAGATCACCAATGAAAAGGATCAGCGCGGCCGTCCCCTGCGCAAAGACGCCTTAATGCTGGCGGAACAAAAGGAAAAGATGGGAATGGTTGCTGCTCCTGAGTACATGGACGCTGAAGAGATTGCACAACGAATGGCGCAGCTTCAACAGCAGGGACGACACCGGGAAGCCGCCGAGATGGGTCGACAGCTTCACAAGCAGGTCATGCAAGGTGCCGGAATGGGCGCCGGTGGAGAGATGGATGACAACTGGGAAGAATGGGTGGGCTACCTGGAGCGGCTGGACACACATGCCTACCGCAGCTTGATCCGGATCCACATCGACCCGTCCCGATGGCCGGAGGAAGCTCTGCGCTAATCGGTTTTACGGGGCAGCGGTTATCCGACCCGCTGAACCCTTCATTGAATTTCCGTGAATCGGGTATCAAAATACTATATGCTTGGAGGATAATATTTACAATCTCAAACGCTTTTTGTTTGTTCTGGGAATTTAACGTACGTTAGGCACCCTGCATTCTCCTAAATTGCGCAACCCTTGTTGATCTTGATCTTTTAACAAAGCCTCAGATCGCGACTTTTTACGGGTTCATCAGGCTTTATATCTTGCATTTTGGGTTTAAAACGTGAGGAATAGAAACCCAAAACATCTGATTTCAGGAAATGAAATCCCGGGCACAGAGATGTCTTTAATGAAAACGCTCAACCCGAAATGAACCCAAGGCAGCCGGATACCCGACGGAACCCGGCTGCCTTGGGTTATTTCCCCTGGACGGCCTCCCTTTCAAATCAGCCGAACAGCATGGGCTGCCCGCCTGGCTACCCAAGGTCCTCCATGGCCCCTTCCAGCCGGATCTGCACGATTTCGGCGTATTCTCCGGTTCCCTTAAACACCATTTGCGCCTCGACCCCTGCATGGGACTGCCTTTTCGTCCAGGGTTCTCCGTGATGGTGATGTGATCGTGATCATGGTCATGGCTGTGACCGTGACTGTGATCATGATCGTGCGAATTTTCATGCGCCTTGACGCCCGCGACATCCTTCAGGGTGTGTGCCCCCACAATGGACATGAACGGTTTCTGCTTTATCCAGCCGGCGATTTCGGGTATTTTGATAATGAAAATTACGAATTACCCTGATTGATGCACTCGTAAAAAGCCGCGATCTGACGGCCTTGTAAAAAGCTCAAGATCAAGGCTTGCGCGATTTCGAAGAATACAGCGTACTTGGCGTACGTGTATGTTTACAAGGCGTAAGCCGCAAATTCTGAGAAATCGCGCGTAACGCAGATATTGGACTTTTACGAAGCCGTCTTGATTGACCGGAAAAATTCCAGGACCCTCCGGATAAGAATCCGTTCGTTTCACAGGAACTTCCAGGGGATCATTCATAGGCTTGCGTATCATCCTGGCGGAGCCGGGCCTTATAACAGATACGGGATTGTTCATGACACCTGATGCGAACCAGGCAATGAAACGGTATCGCCTGCTGATTTTTACCCTGCTTTCGAGCGGCTATATTCTTGTTTACTTCCATCGCCTTTGCACCTCAGTGCTGGCGGTCGACTTGATGAACGACTTCAATGCCGGGGGGCCCCTTATCGGATTTTTGGGGGCCGCTTATTTTTATTCCTATGCGCTCATGCAGCTCCCGGCGGGCATGCTTTCCGATTCATGGGGGGCGCGCAAAACCATCACGGTTTTTTTCATCGTTGCATTTATCGGCTCCATCATCCTCGGCCTGGCCCCCACGGTTGCATGGGCAATAGCCGGGCGCATTATTGTCGGCATCGGTGTTGCCATGCTGTTTGTTCCCACGTTGAAAATCCTGTCGGAATGGTTCGAATACCGCGAATTTGCTTATATGATAGGTATTTTGCTGGCAATGGGCGGTGTGGGTTCGTTCATTGCCGCCACTCCCCTGGCGCTGCTCAGCACGTGGATCGGATGGCGTTACGCCTTTATCCTGATCGGCATCGCAACCCTGTTCATGGCCCTTATGGTATGGATTTTCGTCCGCAACCGCCCCTCGGACAAGGGCTGGCCCGCCGTGATGCCGCCGGAAAAAGAGCAGCCCTCGCCGACGGGCACCCTCCAGGCGGTAAAACAGGTGTTGACCAGCGTGTATTTCTGGCCCGTGGCGATCTGGTTCTTTTTCGATTTCGCCGTGTTCTTCTCTCTCGGAGCATTTTGGGGCGGTCCCTACCTTATCCACGTGTATGACATGAGCAGGGATGAAGCCGGCCGGATTCTTTCCATGATGGCTGCGGGCCTCGTGGTGGGCGCCCCCCTGCTGAGCTGGCTTTCGGACAGGGTGTTCAGGGGGAGAAAGCCGGTACTGGTTCTGACATCTTCCGGTATGGTTATCATGACGGGGTTGCTGGTGGTTTCCACCACAGGCATTCCCGTATGGGGACTTTACCTGTTTTTTTTCATGCTGACCGTCTGCGGCAACGCCACCGGGGTTATCGGATTTACCATGAACAAGGAATTGTTCCCCGTTGCAATCGCCGGAACCGCCTCGGGCCTTGTCAATCTGTTTCCGTTTATCGGCGGAGCCGTTTTTCAGCCTTTTTTGGGGTATATCCTCGACAAAAGCGTGGCGGGCGGGAGTGTTTACACGCCGGAAGCCTATCGGTCGGCCTTTATCGCGCTGTTTATCTGCGCCTGGATTGCCCTGGCCGCAGCGCTTTGCTCCCGCGAAACGCTGAAAAAAGGAAATGCCGGTTTATAACAGTTGGGCGAAAGGCGTCATTGAACCTGGATTCCGCTCTTTGAAAGAAGAAGAAGGGCAAAGGACACTGCACTTTTCGACTGCCAATGCCAAGGCACTGGGGATAAAACATTTCAAAAGAGCGGAGATCATCATGCACAGGCGCGCCTACGCTATTATCATCACCTGCTTTTTTACCGTTTCAATTGCCTATTCCATCCGCTACAGCTATGGAATGCTTCTGCCGGAGATGCTAACGGATCTGAACATTTCAAAAACCCAGGCCGGAACCATATATGCGGTTTACTTTGTCATATACACGATTTTCACGCCGCTCCTGGGAACGCTTTCCGACCTGTTCAACTACCGGCTTCTGCTAAGCGTGTTCACGGCCCTGCTGGGCCTTGGGGCCCTTTTGATGGCCGTTGCCTCGGGTTTTGCCCAGGCTTGTCTTTTTTTCTCCCTCGCCGGCTTCGGGCATGCGGCCTGCTGGGCGCCGGTTGCTTCCCTGGTTCAAAAGTGGGTGCCGGACAACAAGCGGGGCATGGCCCTGTCCTTTGTCACCATGGGTATCGGCCTGGGCCTTCCCGTATGGGGTATCGTTCTGCCCATGATCGTTGCGGCTGCAGATTGGCGGATGGGCTGGGCGGCTCTTGGTTTTTTCGGGCTCGGGGTGGCCCTGCTGAATGCCATCCTGATCCGGAATCCGGCGGCACCGGATGCTGCGCAAGCAACCGCCATGTCCAGGTTCGGACAAATCTGGCCCATTTACAAAGCGCTTATCAAGCAGAGGCCTTTCTGGTTCATCGGCACTGCATACCTGCTGGCCGGATTCAACGTGTTGATCCCGTTTACGTTTCTTTCGGTTTATGCGACAGAGGACCTTGGACTCGACTACGCCGTGGCCACCCGTTTTGTGGGGATCATCGCCTTTTTCGGGATCGCCGGGCAATTGATTCTGGGAACCCTTTCCGACTCGCTGGGCCGGATACGGGTTTTGATTCTCTGCAGCCTGATCATGGGAACGGCGTGTCTGGGGATGATTTTTTTCCGCAGCGAATGGGGGTTATGTGCCGTAGCGGCGTTTTACGGCCTGGGATACGGCGCCATCTGGCCGGTGTACGCAGCCGCTGCGTCCGATTTTTTCCGGAAAGACCAGACCGGCAGCGTGGTGGGCCTGTGGACCGTTTATCTGGGGCTGGGATCTATTATATCCCCGGTTATCTGCGGATGGACCATCGACCAAACCGGCGTTTACACCTCGGCCTTTATGATGGGGATTGTCAGCGGGATTTTGGCCGCACTGGTTTTGATCCGGCTGCTGCGCTCCGATTATTTAAAGACCGCAGGTTAAAGAGGACAGCCCGGAACGACCGCTTTCGGTGAAGCAGCGTCCGGGACCGTCCATATAACCGTGCTTGTTCAGGCTCTTTCAGCCGGTTTTCTTCAACTGTGCCATTTCTTCCGCCGATAATACCCGGTCTATATCCAGCAGAATTTTTACGGCGCTTTCGGTTTTGGCCATTCCAAGGATAAACCTTGTATCAACCTGGGTGCCCAGCGAAGGGGCGGCTTCGATCTGGCCCCCTGCGATGTCCAGAACCTCGGAAACCTCATCGACCAGGATGCCGATAATCAGCGCGGCGTGCTCCCGCTGGACCTGAACGACGATGATGCAGCTTTCCCGGGTGATTTCCTGCTCTTCCATGGAAAACTTCAGCCGCAGGTCGATTACAGGGATGACTTTTCCCCGGAGGTTGATGACCCCTTTTACACACTCCGGCGTTCTCGGTATTTTCGTAATCGTCTGCATGCCGATGATTTCCTGGACTTTTAAAATTTCCAGGCCGTATCCTTCTTCCCCAAGATTAAAAGTCAGGTATTTGCCGGCCAGTCCGGCATGGCCCTCATCGTTATCCGGCATGCTTTCCGTTGAATTTTTTACAGGATCGTCTGCTGTATTCATAAAAACCTCGTTTTCTTTTGTTGCAGGCTTTCACCGGGCGATCAGAGGCATCCCGGATCGTCCGGGGATACGTGTTTCATCTGGCGCATGATCATCTCAAGGCCTTAAAAATCCTTGAAATCGTCGTCATCCAGGGGGATAACCCTTTCGTTGCGGCTTTTGCCCTTGTTGCCCGCACTGCCTGCGTTTTTTCCGGAAGCTGGCTTCTTCAGGGCCTTGGGCTGCTGGCCGGATCCGGCGGTGTTGTCTCCATGATTGTGGTTTCTGGCGGAATGTCGGGGCTGGTTAGTATTCTGGGTTTTTCCGGAGGACCCGACCATGGCTTCGAGTTCTGCGACCATGCGCTCCATTTCCGCCGCCTGTGAGGACAACTCCTCTGCCGCGCTTGCGGACTCTTCGGAATCGGCAGCGTTTTGCTGAACCACCTTGTCCATTTCCGAAACGCCGGTGTTTACCTGTTCGATACCCTGGGCCTGTTCCTTGGAGGCTGCTGAAATTTCGGAAATCAGGGCGTTGACCTTTACCGCGCTCTCCTGGATGCTCAGAAGCTGCCTGGACACTTCTTCCGTGACGCTAACGCCGTTGTCGGCATTTCCCTGCGACTTTTCAATGAGCTCGGCTGTATTCTGCGCCGCTTCGGCGCTTCGCCGGGCAAGGTTTCGGACTTCTTCGGCCACGACCGCAAATCCCTTGCCGGCTTCCCCGGCGCGGGCAGCTTCAACAGCGGCGTTTAATGCCAGCAGATTGGTCTGGAAGGCGATTTCGTCAATGGTTTTGATGATCTTGGAGGTTTCCGCGGATGACGCCTTGATCTCGCTGATCGCCGCGCTCATGCGCTCCATGGATGCGACCCCGCTTTCGACCACCTTGGCGGCATCTTTCATGGCCCGTTCCGCCTGATCCGAGTTTTCTGCGTTCTGACGGGTCTGGGCGGCCATCTCTTCCAGGGAAGAGGATGTTTCCTCGAGGGCGGATGCCTGCTGGCTCGCGCCTTCGGCCTGGGACTGGGACGAGGACGCTACCTGGCTGGATGCCGAGGAAACCTGCTCCGCGCCGCTGCTCATGCCGTCCACGATACGCCGGATGGGGTTGGATATGGAACGGGTAATGAAAAAACCCAAAAGCATTGCAATCAGGACACCGGCGGTCATGGTTACCAGGGAGAGGGTTTTCAGGGTTGCGGACTGGGTTATGGCCCCGGAAACCGCTTCATCTGCATTTTGCTCTTTAGTCGCGATAATGTTGTCAAGTAAGCCGAAGGCTTCGACCATATATTGCTGGGAATCCTCTGTGGTCATCACAGCAGAGCGCCTCCTCAGTTCCTCCGCGCGTCCGGCGATTTCAATCATCTCGTCGAAATAGCCGAAAACCTCCCGGGAGGCCGGCTGCAACTCATTGATATAAAGCCGAACCGCATTGCCGTCTCCCGCATCCACAGATTCCTGGAGATTCCCGACCGCACGGTGGAACCGGTCGTGCGGCTCCCGGATTTGCTCCAGGATTTCGTTGAAATCGGGGTTCTCGATTTCAAAACCCGCCAGCCAGCGGCCAAAATTGCATGCCGCCGCATCATCACCGCCTTCAAGACTTGCTCCCGTCAGGATCAAATCGGCCACCCATGCCTCAACTCTGTAGTGATCCCCGCGAAAGCTCTCCAGTTGAGCCACAAGCTCATTCGGGTTCGAAATGTTGATCCGGTCCAACTCCTGGTGCATTTGAAAGATTTCGTCGTTGATCGCCGCCCACCCCGGGATGAGCGCAGTGAACGCTTCCCACTGGCGCGCTTCATACTCGGTTTGCGGGAGCGCCTCGAAGATGCCGAAAGCCCGTCCGTAAGCCGCGCGTGCGGCATCGATCCCCTCGTACTGAAGCTGACGCATCTCCGATGAGATGTCCGGGCTCAGCAGGGTCCGCTGGTTGATGATTATTCTCTGCATGGCCTCTTTGATCTGCAAAACGCTCTGCACCGACGGGAGGCTTACCATGCCCACCTCCTCCATGGCGCCTTCATTCTGCACGGCCCCGTAATAGCCGATAACGCCCAGAAACAGTGCAATGACAGCCACGGCAGAAAATCCCGACATCAATTTCGTACCCAGCTTCAAATGCTTGAACATTTTTTACTCCTTTTTTAATCGTAACCTCAATTAGATGCGCCCCCATACTCCGGTTTTTTCCGGAATCTCAATTGACAGCTTGCTTTGCGCCCGATTCTTGGCATTTGCATATACCACCAGGAAATGTCTGTCTGATCTGAAGGTACCATGTTCATTCCTATGATTTAATCGGAGGTAACCGGAAAAAAGTTTAATGTTTTGTTTTTTTTTGGCGGATGCGCGGCAGGTATTAAGCATACGGATGAAAATTTTCTCCCGTGGCATGAGACACTCGCTCACGGGGGTTTCCTGCAGAAGCACCCCCTCGGTCGTTATGTTTAAGGACATAAACGCATTCTCGCTTCTGAAATCTGAAAAACGCCCATCTTGGGCCATAGCATTATCCGAAGAGACGATGGGAGCGGTGAAAGCCCTCCATCTTCTTTACGGCATTGAAATTATGAAAGAGAAGTACTAATATGTTCGATCGGCTAGACGTTTTACGTCCGGTACGAACCCAAACACGCCACCCTTTGGGGTGCGGCGACGTTTCGACTTACAGGGCTTTTTTATAAAATACAAGGAGGAGACAGGATGGAATCGGTTTACTCGATTTGTGGCATGTGTACGGTTCGGTGCCCAATCTTGGCACAGACAAAAAACGGGCGTATCGCGGAGTTGCGAGGCAATCCCCACGTTCCGGCCATGGCTGGCAGTCTCTGCGCCCGCGGGGCGGCCGGGACAGCCCTGCTAAATGACAAGGAGCGACCCCGAACGCCGCTGATCCGGGAGGGCGCCCGGGGGGAAGGACGATGGCGGAGCGTCAGCTGGGACGAAGCGCTGGATTATGTGGAGAAAAAGCTAAAAGCCGTTATGGATCAATATGGCCCGAAAAGCGTTGCCCTGTCGGACAGGGGCGGCCCTTTCCGGGACATGCACCGGGCCCTTCTGCGCGGGATTGGATCACCCAACTACTGCAACCACGATGCGTCCTGCGCCAGAAATGTGCACCATGCCCATATATCGGTTACAGGACTTGGCCGTAAGGATGTGGCCTATGATTTTGCCAACGCCCGCCACGTGGTGCTGCAGATGAGAAACATCTTCGAGTCGATCGACGTCCAGGAGGTGAACAACCTCATGGGAGCCCTTGACCGGGGATGCCGGCTCAGCGTGATCGATATCCGCTCCAATGTGTCGTCAACCAAGGCCGACGATTTTTTCATGCTCAAACCCGGGACCGATTATGCCTTTAACCTTGCGGTCATCCATGTGCTTATCGGCGAACGTCTCTATGATGAGGACTATGTCAATCGCTATATCAAGGATATGGATAAACTGGAGGGTTTTGCAGCGGACTACACCCCCGAGTGGGCGGCCGCCGAGACAGGGATTGAAGCCGTCCGGATTCGCGACTTTGCCAGGCAACTGGCTAAATCAGCGCCCTCGGTGATCTGGCATCCCGGCTGGATGACGGCCCGTTACCGTCACTCTTTTTATGTTTCCCGCTCCATATACATAATCAACGCACTTCTGGGTGCGATCGGCACAAAGGGAGGGCTCCCGCTGATCAATACACCGGGCGAGGTAGGACGAAAAGGACTTCGAAAGTTTATGGATCTTTATCCAGCCCCCGAAGAAAAACGGGCCGACGGCGTGGGCTGGCGGTATGAACACTTTGATAAGGGACCGGGCCTTACCCACCTGCTCTACAAGGCAATGGAAACCGATGACCCCTACCCGGTGAAGGCCTATATCGCCTACCGCCATGACCCCTTGATGGGGTTCCCGGAGCCGGATCGGCTCCGGGAGATTTATAACCGGCTGGATCTGCTGGTGGCGGTAACGTTTTCCTGGTCTGACACGGCCTGGCACGCGGACGTTGTCCTGCCGCTTTCCACCTACCTGGAGCGCGAGAGTGTTGTTGCCTCTAAAAATGCGCTCCAGCCCTATTTCTTCGTCCGCAACCGGGCGCTGGAACCCCGCTACGACACACGTGCAGATTGGGAAATCGTCGCCGGCCTGGCGCGACGGTTGGGCCTGAAAGAACTGGATTACGACAACATTGAGTCCATACGGAATTACCAGCTGGAAGGCACGGGGATAACCCTTGGCGATTTTGCACAATCAGGCATGGTGCACCTGGCGGATACGCCGATATACCGGGATCGAAACAACCTCTCTTTCAAGACGCCCAGCGGGAAAATAGAAATCATTTCCGGGTTGCTGGATAAAAGCAACATCCCCTCCCTTCTTCCGTATAAGCCGATCCCCGTGCCACCTGAGGGCATGTTTCGATTGACTTTCGGCCGCTGCGCCGTTCACACGCAGGGTCATACGGTCAACAACGAACTCCTGTTCGAGCAGATGCCGGAAAACACGCTCTGGATCAACTCCGGGGTGGCAGAAAAAATGGGGATCTCCGACGGCGAACGCGTGGCTGTATCGCAAAACGGGTATACGGAGACCATCATGGCCCAGGTTACCGAGGGTATTCACCCGGAGGCCGTTTTCGTGGTGCATGGATTCGGACACAGGCTTCCCGTTGAAAGCCGGGCCCGGGGAATGGGGTTGGCGGACAACATGTTCATGAAAGGCGGACTGGACCTTTGGGATCCGGTAGGCGGTGCCATGGCCTTTCAGGAGCATTTCGTATCGGTTCGGAAAATAGCGGCAAATGAGGCGCTCTGATGCACTCTTAAAACGTCGCGATCATACGGCTATGGAAAAAGTCCGGGATCAAGGCTTGCGCGACCCCCCGAAAAATGCGGAATACTCAGCGCACGTGGTATTTCTCAGGCTCGCGCGATTTCGCAGAATACAGAGTACTTGGCGTACGTGTATGTTTACAAGGCGTAAGCCGCAAATTCTGAGAAATCGCGCGTAACGCAGATATTGGACTTTTTACGAAGCCGTCAACATTCAAAAAAAATAAAAGAGGTACGACGATGTTTATCGATTTACTCCGATCCCGGCGAAGCATTCGGAAATACCAGGAAAAACCAATAGAAGAGGAAAAGATCCAATTGCTTATCGAGACCGCGTTAAGGGCCTTTTCATCCAGGAATACCCAGCCGTGGGAATTTGTCGTGGTCACCGACCCGGAAACGCTTCGAAAACTTGCCAAAGCCAGGCCTGCCGGAAGTGCATTCCTGGAAAATGCAAAGCTGGCGTTTGTCGTTTGCGCGGATCCTTCCAAGACGGATGTCTGGATCGAAGATGCAAGCATCGCCTCGGCGCTTTTGCACCTGGCGGCCACCGATATCGGACTGGGCAGCTGCTGGTCCCAGATCCGCACGCGCGAGCACGATTCCCAAAAAAGCGCCGGCGCGTATGTGGCCGAACTCCTTGGCCTGCGGGAAGGACTGGAAGTCGAGTCGATGATCGCCATGGGGTATCCGGCGGAAGACAAGCCGCCCCGGCCCGCAGAAGAGCTGGACTACGAAAAAATCAGCCGGGAACAATACGGACGGAAATAAGATGCTTATGGAAATACGAAAATCACCGGGGACCGCGCCCTGAAACGGGCGCGCCCAGGCATTTCGCATCAAATCGATTTTTCCCATGAAACCACGGCCCATCGAAACGGATCGCCACCGCTCCGGGCGCGTTCAGGGTCAGCGTCGTACCATGCCTTTAGTCGCTCTGCTTCCTGGGGATTAAGTTCTCCCAAAATAGCGCCAACTTTGCGTGAAAATTGCGTGAAATCCTTTTTTCCGGCCAGGCGGTTCTCGCTTTCGATATAATCCAGGCGCGGATGGATGCCCATCCGGTAAAGGATATTGACAATATAAAGGTAATCAGGCAAGGGCATGCGCTGCCGATTGGCTGCCGCAAGTATTCCGGGGTCGATGAAATAGCCCCCGACAAGGCTGGTAAGATAGACACGCCTGCGGGCCTTGCTGTTTAATTTTTCGAGCGCATCGGCCATGTCCGTGACCACGCTGGAACGGGATGCCACGACAATGTCGCAAACGGGGACATCGCTCCAGTCGTCCTCCCATGCGCGCGTTATGGGATAAATGTTGCTATACCCCTTTGAACGGGCGTTTTCCGTCAACAGCGCAAGCATGCGAGGGCTGAAGTCCAGACCGTATATCCGATCCAAATGCGGTGCGGCTGACAAGGCAACGGTCCCCACACCGCACCCCACATCAAGCAGACTATCGCAGTCCGAAAAGTCCATCCGCCCCATCAAGGCTGTTGTGTAGATACCTTTTTCCTGGCCCTGTTTCATTTTTCCGGCCCTTTCGTCCCAATCTTCACGCGTCTTTGGCTTTCCGGCCGCCGCCATGTGATCCCGGTACAGCCGGGCAAAATCGATTGCAAATACAGTCATCGCAAACGCTCCTTTTCGTCCATTGAATTTTGACGGCATCGCAAAAAGTCCAATACCTGAGCCTTCGCGCGATCCTGGCGAATTTCACGTACACTGCACCAACCGCGCTGCATGCCTCGGGATTGCGCAAGCCTTGATCCTGAACTTTTTACAAAACCGTCGGATCGCTACTTTTTACGAGTCCACCCATTTTGAATCGTTTATAAAAATTGCCGGCTTGCGGGCTTGTTTGATATCAATAAGGTCTTATGATATTGCTTTGCGACAGTCAATCAATGAGCATGCTTGCATGATCCGTTATAAGAAGATGGGGGATGGCGCAATGAAATCTTCAACGCAAAAGGAACAGGCCGAAATGGATCGGGAGTCAGGCGAATCGGCTGAAAACCATGAGAGGCCGATTATTGTGACGCCGAAGGCCGCCAGGATGGTTGCACAATACTTCAAAGACAAGGAAAAAAGTCCCATCCGTCTGTTTGTCAAATTGGGCGGGTGCGGTATTCGAAGCTTTGGTGTGGCGCTAGAAAAACCGAAAAAAAACGATGTGGTGTTTGAAATCGAGGGTTTCCAATACATTATCGATAAAACCCTGCTGCAGCACGTCCAGCCCGTTACGGTGCATTCCGATGGATATGGCTTCCGGATCAGCGGCAGTGGCATCTACCCGCATTCGGGTTGCGGCAGTTGCGGTTTCATGTGCCAGGACGGCAGTCGCTGTTCGGGAAAGTGCGATGAATGCGATCATATATGCGCGCATGGTCGCAGAAGACTGGCTGCAAGGGGCTCTTCAGGCAACTGACGCCGGAGGGAGAAGTAAACCTCCCGGTAAATGCCGAGGCGCTGACAGGAAACGTTTTTTCAATATCCCCAAGGTCGCGTTGGAAAAATTTCCTCAGTGGTCCAGGGGTCATTTTCTTCATAGCGATACTTGAGTTCAAAGCGAACGGAAGGAAACGCTTCCGCCAGCGCTCTAAGGCCAGGCATGGGAGGTGTCCACATGGTGGTGAACGTGATATATCGTGTCGATGGCACAAAGGTGGATGCATCAACTGTTTGAATGTCCGCAAGCGTTCCCCAGCGCGCCATTCGCCAATCGTATTGGTTGAAAAATTCATATCGCTCATAGTTCGCCACTGCCTGGGCGAACTGTTCCCGGGATGCCTTGTCTTTCAGCCGGATAGCTGTTTTTTCAATCTGATCCTGAATGATCGATTCATCCGCTTTATCAGGAGGGTCGGCGAACCATTGGTCCAATGCGATGCGCCTGACCTTTTCACTAAGCATCGGAATATCGATATTGAGGGCCACCAGCGGCATAATAGCTTCAAAGCGGGGCATTTGCAATGCTTCGGGCATCGGCCTTATGGATTCAAGTGAAAACTGCCGGGGAGGCGGTTCACCATCCGTTCTGGCACGCGATTGAATCAGTTTCAGAATGTTTTTTGTGTTGGTAAAAAAGGATAACTGATTGGTCAAAAGAGGGGGCATGGCCATACGATCCATTTCCGGCAGATTGGATTTGCAGTGTGTCGCTGTCCGGACGGGCAGATACAAAATATAAAAAAACAAGATTTTTACAGATTATGCACCGCCCCGCATGCCATTCGCCGCACAGGGGGCGGTATCATTTATCATGGTTTCATCCATATCATTTGAATCTCTTACCGCCGGACCACGGCGATCCCGGCGTTGCACCGCCATAACACGCACGGTGTTTATCAGGCGTCCCCCGGTGGTTTCATGCAAAGATCCTTTTCCTCTTCGGAAAGCTCGTCTTCCTTTTTCAGATCCGACAACCTGCATACATAGACGTTGTTATCGGCATCTTTGACGTATACATACTTTTCCTGTTTCTGCGTCTCGTTTGTTTTCTGCTTCTCGTCTGCCATTGTATTCTCCTTTTGCTAGCATCTGCCGTAAGAAGGGATTACGGCGCCTCGGTCAGTCCCGTTTTGAAATATAACCGAAACGAAGCGTTTCAAGTTTCTAAAGTAATTGTTTCCCTATTATTTTAAAGACATAAGGTCATGCCTATTTGTTGTTAAAAATAAGACTTTTTCCCGGAAAAACAACACCTGAGCTTGAAATTTCAATATACCGTGCAAGAATCTGAAAGTCAAATCGCTGGACCTGGATTCATCAGGCTTGAAAAAGGCGTGCGGTTTTCCCGGGTTGCCGAAAAAACCATACGCCTGTGACTGCCAGCGGCATAACGGATCGCTTGGAGTCAAGATTGTATTTGACATGCCAAAACAAAAAGAATAAGTTTCATCGCGCAGTCATGTGGTCAATATATAGGCTTTCCAAAACAATATACCACCGCAACAACGAACGGAAAAGGAATTGTAATGAAAACAGCCCAGATCGGCAATCACGCCAAGGTTCATTATACGGTCATGCTTGAAGACGGAGAGGTTATGGGTACGTCGAAAGGCGGTATGCCCCTTTCGTTTACCATCGGAAACGGTGAGATCATCAAGGGACTGGAAAACGGGGTTGTCGGTATGAAGGCCGGTGATGCCAAAACCATCACCATTGCACCCGAAGAAGGCTACGGGCATCGAAACGAAGACCAGGTGATAAAAATCAGAAGAGACGAACTGCCGCCCGAAGAAGACATCGCCGTTGGCCGGATTTTACAATACAGGAATGAAAACGGGCACATGGTCAGCCTGGTCGTATCGGAAGCGGACGAGGAAACCGTCACCCTGGACGCCAACCATCCGTTTGCGGGACACACCCTGATATATAAAATCGAGCTGGTGGCGCTTTCCTGATAACGAAACACGAAAAACCGGATCTCAAGAGCCGGAAAAGGGCGTGCCGGCACCGGATCAACACCCCGCCTCGTCGTCGTAATGCCCTACTTGTAAAAAGCTCAACAGGACCGGTCCGACAAGGATAAAGCAACCCGCAAGAATGATCCCGGACGAAAAAGTATAGGTTTCCCCCAGATATCCGATCACCGACGGAATGATCCCCCCCCCGATGAGAAATGCGGTGGGCGGGCCCAGGGAGTTGGTGACACTTCTCATCGCAGGCGGGGCAACCCTTGCCAGTGCACCGAAAGCGCTGGGGAAAAATGAATTGAGCACCATCGGCTGGATAAACAGGACGAGCACCAGCCATCCCCCTGTCAGGACTCCCAGCAGTACCGTTGCAATGCCGGCGCAAAGCAGGGAAATAGTCATCGTGTTCTTTTGTCCGATCTTATCCGCCACAAATCCTGCGACAATAACCATTACCAGGCCGGTTGCCTGTGAAAGGCCGATGAGCGTGTTGGCATAGCCCAGATCCATGCCGCGCTCTGTAACGAGAAACATCGGCAGCATGGAGTATATACCGGCATTTCCTCCCATGGCCATGGCAAAAAGAAGAACCATGATCCAAAATGCCGGTTTGGAGACAACTTCTTTTATATTTTCCAGCTTCGGCAGCTGCCCCGTGAAATCCCCGCCCCCTCCACGCATTGTGTAAGCAGCGGCGGATACAAGGGCGGCAATGGACCAGACCACCAGCACCATTCGCCAGGAAAACCAGTTCATCAAAAGGGCTGCAATAAGAGGGGCCGTCACAAAGCTCAGCGGCGGCGCCAACTGATGGATGCTCAGCGCCTTTCCCCAGTCATCCTTGCGGATTTCGGCTGTTATGGTGGCAATCGCGGAGGGCAGGTGAAGCCCGGCGCTGAGCCCGATAACAATCAGCAGAAAACGGACGGACCAAAGGCTTTCTGTAAAAGCAAAGGGTAAAAGCGACAGTCCAACAAGCCATGCAGACAGGGTAACGGTGCCCCGGTGCCTGATCTTGGAGGAAATAAGACCGGATCCCATCGGGGCTACAAGATAGCCAATCGATATCATGAGAAAAAGCGTGCCGGCCTGGCTGCTGCTGATGCCTAAATCAGCGCGGATTTCCGGCATCAGCGGGGCGAACATAACCCGCGTTACAAAGCCCAGGTAAAAGAGCCACCCCAGAAACACGGTCAACCCGATGCGTGATCGGAAAGTCTGCGGCATAGGGCAATCATCGTTAAAATCCTGCATATTATCTCCAAAATTCGTATTGATCGGTTAGGTTCCTGCGTGGCTGACAAAAAAATCCGGATAGGCGTCAGACAGTATGAGGCGTCCGGTTATCGACCTTTGGGATGTGCATGATCGGTATCAACATGAGCGCTGAAAGGATTCCGCCGATGCATCCCAGTACGAATGCGTAGATGTAAGTACCGGTTGCATCGATCGTCCATCCGCACAATGCAGGTGAAATGACGGATCCGACTCCCATAAAAACGGTCCAGAGGCCGATCACGCTTCCGGATCGGTCACTCAGGAAAAAATCCCGGGCAGAGGCGGCGTATACCGGCCATACGGCACCCCATCCAAGACCGAACATAACGGAAAATCCAAAAAGAACAAAAAGATTTCGGGAAAAAGCCATGCCGAGGCAGCCGATCCCCAGAAGAAGTCCGCAGGCGATCATAACACGGATTCTGCCCAGTGAATCGGACAAAATGCCCAGAAGCAGCTTGCCGGCCATCCCCGAGATTGCCATGGCCGCGAAAAAACGGCCGGCC
Source organism: Desulfobacterales bacterium (assembly GCA_007134875.1). GTDB lineage: Bacteria > Desulfobacterota > Desulfobacteria > Desulfobacterales > Desulfosalsimonadaceae > B1SED10-16. Next base: position 34,250 of record SLJY01000112.1, on the reverse strand, counting down.
ACTCCGTAAGAAAATGCCAATTCCTCGATGGCATACGCGGTCAAAAAAGTAAACGGCACGAGAACCGTAAAACCAACCAGAAGATAGGCCAGGCCGATCAGCCACAGTTTTTTTTCACGAAGAAGGTCCCTGTAAACGCCTGTAAGCCAACGCAGGTTCATTGAAGACGGCTGCTGTTTCGTTTCCCGGCCACCGGAATCGCCGGGATGGCTTCGAACCAGGATATAGTTGAGCAGTGCGACGCAAAAACCGAAAATGCCAAGCGCCATCCATCCTGCCCGCCAGCTGTAAGCCCCGACAAGGACCGGCAGAAGAAAGCTCCATATGGTTATCCCGAAACCGGTTCCAAGGGTGGTAACGGACAGTGCCATTCCCCTGCGATGGTCCGGAACCCATCGCTGTACAAGAGAAACAACAGGAACCCAGCATGCGGCATGCCCGATCCCGGCGACGGCGAAAAAAAAGGATGCCGTCAGCACGTTGCCGGAAAAGGCCATGCAGAAGGCGGCAGCGGAGAGCAAGGCTGTGAATATGGCAAGGATGATCCGGACATTATACCGGTCCGACAAAAGGCCCAGCAGCGGTGAAAACAGGGTGTAGGCGACAAAATAGGCCGAAGCCACAACCCCTGCTTCGGTTTTGGATATCGATAGTTCCGAAACCATTTCCGGCAAAAGAATGCCGTAGCAGTAGCGTATGGCATACGCAATGGATACGGTCATAAACCCCGCTGTGATAATGGCAACTGCCCGACCGGTCATAAATCATAACGAGAAGAAGTCATGCCGTCATTGCCTGCGGGGAAAAGCATTTTTTTCTGAAAAAAGTGCTTCCCGTGCGCTTATCATTCTTTGCCCTTTGCCACCGCAACAATCCATCCTTTGCTTTTTTGCTAATACAGCCAATCCGGGAAAAACAGAATAATCTGCGGCCAAATGGTCATCAGGATGGTTGCCACCACGATTGCCGCCATAAAGGGGAGAACACCCTTGAAAATGGATTCCAGCCGGACGCCGCCCCCCGGAAGCCCCCGTGCCACTCCGAAAACCACGTATACGTTTATGCCTACGGGCGGTGTGATAACCCCCATCTGGGAGATCAGCACGATGATAATGCCGAACCAGATCGGGTCATATCCAAGAAGTGTCACAACGGGGAAAAAAATGGGTATTGTCAGCATGACGAGAGCCAGTGCATCCAGTATGCACCCCCCGAGGAAATAAATCAGGATGATCAGGCCCATGATGACGATGGCGGGCAATTCCATTCCGCCGACCCAGGATGCGATTTCAAACGGAATCCGGCTGACCGCCATGAATCTTCCGAAAACGCTTGCGCCTGCAACCAGAAGCATAACCATGCAAGACGAGCGCAGGGTTTCAAATATGGCATCTTTAAAGCCTTCCCATGTCATCTGCCGGCGCACCAAGGAGGTAACCAGTACGCCGAACACGCCAACGCCCGCTGCTTCGGTGGGTGTAAACCACCCTGCGAACAAGCCGCCCATCACAAGCGCGAAGATTATGACGACTTCTGCCAGTCCAAGCAGCGACAGCAATCGTTCTTTCCACGAAAACGATTCCCCTCTCGGACCCTGGTCCGGTGCAATCGTGCACCAGATAAAAATGGTGATGATAAAAAGAATGGTAACCAGTATGGACGGAAAAATGCCTGCGATAAAAAGCCTTCCGATGGACTGTTCGGTGAGGATACCGTAAACGATGAGTACCACTGACGGCGGCATGATCATCCCAAGCCCGCCCCCGGAAGCAATCGAACCGGCGGCCAATGCGTCCTTGTAGCCGAAGCGTCTCATCTCCGGCATACCGACCGTGGTCATGGTTGCCGCCGTTGCGGGGCTCGACCCGCAAACCGCACCGAAGGCGGTGCAGGAGGATACCGTGGCCATGGCCATACCGCCTCGTACACCACCGACCCATTTGTAGGCGGTATCGTAGAGCCGGGTACTGATCCCGGCACTGAATACGAGCTGCCCCATCAGGATAAACAAGGGAATCGTGGTCAGGTCGTAGTTTGAAAATGTCGAGTAGAGCTCCCTGGCAAGTACGCTAAAGCCTCCCTGCGGAGATACCAGGATGCTGAATCCGAGAAATCCGACCAGCGTCATGACGAAGGCGACCGGCATTCGGGTGAGAAAAAGCAAAAGCATCACCAGAAGGCCGATTATTCCGATAGTTATGGGGTCCATACCTGTTAGCTTTCTCTGATTTCGTTAATCGATTCAATTATACGTCTTACAACAATAATGATGAATATCAGGAACCCGATCGCAACGATATAGGTCATCGGATATGCGGGAAGCCGGAGATTCATGGTTACTTCACCGGCCCGGCGCAGACTTGCGCCAAGCAGAAAAAGTTGCCAGGCAACCACGCAGAACAGGACCAGCGCCGCTATTCCGGTTATCAGATCAATGATGCTGCGGACCCTTGGTGACAGGGCATTGGTTAGGATTTCAACGCCGATATGCCGTCTGTCCGCATGGGTATCCGCCAGTGCCGCTGAAGTGGCAATTGCCAACCCGAAGGTAATCAATTCATACGTTCCGAAAATCGGGTATCCGAACATCCGGCCAAAAACATCAAGGACGGTACTGGCCATCATGGAAAACAAGGAAATACCGCCGATCCACATCAGGATGCCGGAAATCCAGCCGGTTATCTTAAAAATCGCATTCATGTTTTCATCCCCGCTTCATCGATCCCGTCGCATTGGTCGTGGTAAAGCAATCGGCTTCCCGAACGGGAAGCCGATTGGCGATCTGTTTTCCGGCCGGCACTGCGGAAACCCGCACCGGCACGGTATTTGTGGATGACGCTCCGGAAGCGCGCCTCAAAAACCCTTCAGGGAAAAAGGTACGGCTGCTATCTGTGCTCATCCAGGATCTGCTGGATGAAATCGACGGCTTCCCGGCCGTCTACACCCCTTTTGTTTAACATCTCGATATAATCATCGATCACGGGCGCCACTGCCTCCTTCCATCTTTGGGCTTCAGCCTCGTCGATTTCAACGAGTTGTCCACCCTCGGCCAGGAAAAACTCCTTTCCGTCCTCGTCACTGCTGTCCCAGGCTTCACCGTGCCTGTGGGCCCATTCTTCGTTGATTTCCTCGATAATCCGCTGGTCTTCCTCACTCAGGGCATTCCACTTGTTTTTATTCATCGCCACCCAGAACGTGGTCGTATAGGCTGAAGGATACGCAATGGTGGCGTAATCCACAACCTCTGCCATGTTCCATCCCTGGTTAACCTCGATGGGATGGATGCTGCCGTCTACAACACCCCGCTGAAGCGACTGGTAGGTATCGGGCATGGCCATGCTGACAGGCGTTCCGCCCAGCGCACGGACGACACTTGCGCTCATCCCCGTTGAGCGGATTCTCAACCCGCTCATATCCTCAAGGGATTCGACCGGTTCGCGCCGGGTGTGAATGAACCCGGGGCCGTGCGCATTGAAGTACATGACCTTTACACGGTCAAATTCTTCTGGCTGATACTTTTCGAACAGCTTGTTGGCGGCCTCTGTTGCGGCCACACCGGAGGGATACCCAAGGGGGAGGTCCATGGTTGCCATTACGGGAAAGCGGCCCTCGGTATAGGCAAGGGCAGCAGTGCCAATATCGACGATCCCAGCCTCTAGACTTTCGATGGTTTCGGGCGCCCGGGTCAGCGTCTGGCCGGGGTAAAAGTTAATTTTGACGCGTCCTTCGGTCCGTTTTTCAACCTCTTTAATCCATTCCTCAGCCGTTATCGCCTGAATGTGGGTTGGGGGGAAGAACGTGCTGTAAGACATTGTTATCGGTCTGGCGTCTGCGATGGATGGGACAACGACAAGTAGACTGAAAACTGCCAGTGCCGTAACGGCACTCACGAATGTTTTTTTCACCGGAAACCCTCCTTCTTTTAATATTCCTGGATAGTAAAAAGTTTTTTTACAACAAGTTGCAGATGGCGTTTTCACCCTCCTTTCGACCTTCTGGTTATTTCGGTTGTGGTCGGGCATGATAACCGGTGTATCCGGAAAATCATCATGCACGATTGGCGATCACTTCATGCAACTTTATGAATATGTCAGAATTCGGGAATTTTGTTGTTAGGAACATGATAAATTGCGACAAAGCGTGTGTCAAGTTGCTATTTTATGCAACCGCCCGGGCCGGCGGCACTGCGGTTGATATGAAAAACCGCTCGCACTTTTGGTTTGCACGTCACTTCCGGGTGGACCCGCCTGACGCACCTTTTTACATACAATATTTCATTAACCCATTCACCCAATAATTGGATGAGCCGAGCCCAAGTCAAAAGTATAAGGTATATAAAAACGGGCAAAAATATTGAAAAATATGAATTGATTATCAAACAGCATTTAGATGAACTATTGCAAGTATGCGTGCTAAACACTGTACCCATACGGGATGAGACTGTCAAGTATTTTTTTTTTACATGCAATCCTGTTCCCGGGCAGCCACACGCCCCCGCCGCTCCATGCGTTATAAGACACCGGTAAACGTGATATTTCTGTTTTCAAAGACGAAAAAGCCGCTGACACTGTTGAGTCCCCGCCGACACAATCGGGGTGCGGGCGGGGGCATGCACCGTATGTCGCGCCTTGTCCCGGCTGGCAATAGGTTGCCGGTAACGGTATCCTAATCCGGTTCAAGCAACCACTGTGTCGTACTGGGTTTTGTCAGGGTTTACGACCAAAGGGTATATTAAGTTTTTTCATACGGTTGCGCAAGGTGTTCGGGTGAACGTCAAGGTGTGCGGCCGCCCCGTCCGGTCCGGCGATTTTTCCGCCGGCGGCTTTCAGTGTTTTCGTAATATGGCGCCGGATAACCACATCAAGGGTGGAAAGTTCTTCTTCTTCCTCTTCTTCCAGGTGAATGCCTGGATTGTTTTGTTCACCGCGATCAGGCACGCGCTGGAAAAAAAGCGGCCCTTGGCGGTGTTTGATAAGGGCCCTTTCCACGGCATTTTCAAGCTCCCGGACGTTGCCGGGCCAATTTTGCCTGGAAAGCTGGGCAATAGCATCCGGTCCCGGCGACGGCGGGGAATGGATTCCAAGCTCCCTTGATTTTTTTTCCAAAAAATGGATCACCATCGGTTCAATATCCATTTTTCGGTGCCGCAGCGGCGGTATGTGGATGGGGAATGCATTGATCCGAAACCAGAGATCCTCCCGGAACTCCCCGGTGCGGACCATTTGCTGCAGATCGCGGTGCGTAGCGGCGATTACACGGATATCGAGCGGTATGGGAGGAGATCCTCCAACGCGCTCAATTTCACGGGTCTGCAGTACCCGCAGCAGTCGGACCTGTGCCCACAGCGGCAGATCCCCGATTTCGTCAAGAAAGATGGTTCCTTTATCCGCCCTTTCGAATCGTCCGCGTTTACGGGATATCGCTCCCGTGAAGGCGCCTTTTTCGTGGCCGAACAATTCGCTGTCAATCAGGTTTTCCGGAATAGCGCCACAGTTGACCTTGATAAACGGGCCTTTATTCCGATGCGAGCTCCGGTGGATGGCTCCGGCGATTACCTCCTTACCGGTTCCTGTTTCTCCGGAAATAAGAATGGTGTTATTCATCCGGGCCACCTGTGCGACGTTTTCCATCACTTCCTTCAAGCCGCCATCGGCGCCGATCACCTCGTCACCAGCCCTGGATATGAGTTCGCGGTTAAAATACAGCTTGTCAGATGTGAGCTGCTCCTTCAGACGCACCAGCTCCTGGTGTTTCAGCGCATTGGCCATGGCAATGGCAAAAGGCTCCCGGAGCAGTTTCAGCAAGGCGGCATGGCTGCTGTTATACCGGTTTTTTCCTTGTGCGAAAACATCGAGAACGCCCATTCGCTGCCCTTCGACGATCAGGCGGAGCGCCATCATGGAGGTGTCCGTAAAACCGAATGCATCGCTGATGATGCGCCCCATGGGATCTTCTTCCGGATCGATGATGAGAATGCCATTCCGGAGCCGCTGCTCGTTTTCAATGGAGCGGACAAGATCGGCCGGCAGATGTATCCGTTTATCGAGCCGTACCCCTGACTGCCTGTCCGCGCGAGCTATGTAGCGGATACTGCCCTGGCCGGGCTCGTATATATTCAAGTAAAGTTCGTCGGCCGGGATATAGGCTTCAATGAAATTCCTGAGCCGCCACAGGGCGATTTCAATATCCAGGCTGCTGCAGATCAGAAGGGTCGCTTGCTTAAAGAATGCATTGGTGTCCACGATTCGGGCCTTTTCATATAATACCGTATATGGTGCATAAATATTAAATAACTATATATGGTAAAAAAAATACCTCATTCGGTATTTACCGTCAATTATTTTCATATTTTTCTTGCATACCGTTAAATGGTGCCGAACGAAAACCGGGATTTTTCGTCACCGGCAAGGACGGCGAAAAAGACGGTTTTCGTTCGGGCACGAAACATGACGCGCTCGATAAGGTCGCAATCAGGCGGCTTTATAAAAAGCGCAGGATCAAGGCCTTCGCTATTTCGAAGAATACAGAGTTCCTGGCGTATATATAATTCCGAGAAATCGCGCGCATGCGCGGATGTTGGACTTTTTACGTGGCCGTCAAATACAAGAATGGCATTTTATTTGCAGCGTATAGCAGCAAAGGCAGACATTAACGATAAAGAAAACACTCCAAAAATCAAAACCAATCAACAGGGAGGTATTATGCTACTCAAACAGGGCGATCTTTTTTGGGGCATGAATATTGATTTCGTAAAAAAAGTCACGGATCAGACAGAGCATATCTCATACAAGGAAGGGGAGAAACTGTTTAAGGTCGGTGATCCGGCGAGCTTTTTCTATATCCTGCTCAAGGGCAGCGTCACCATGGAACGCGGCAGAGGACGGTGGTACACGGCAAAGCATGCCGGCGAACTGTTCGGCTGGTCCGCGCTGATCCATCGCGATGATTTTGCCGCATCTGCCGTGGCCGACATGGATTCGGAAGTGTTGAAAATCGAGCGCGACCCTTTTCTTGAGCTCCTGGAGTCTTCACCGCCCGACAAGGCCCAACTCTACGAAAAGCTGGCCAGAATGCTCGGCAACCAGTTGCTGGATGTCTACATGAATACGGCTTCATAAGGCGCCGCGGCGCATCGTTTTCAGGCAAAAAAGTCCTTCCGCCGCAATCGCGCGGCGGAAGGACTTTTTTCATTCAGGCGAATCACCTCATTGCAATGCTACAGGGGAATATCCCCCAGGCTGAGGTCCTTGTCGGTGCGAATCCCTTCGATTGTCTTACTTGCACCGCCTTTTTCGATGGTGAGACTGTAGCTGCAGTTGTCTTTGAGGCCCCGGAACCAGAAATCGCCGAACCGGTCCGTCTCGGCCGTGAAGCTTTCCGCGGACTGATCCTCTTTCAGGGTGCATTTGGCGCCGATGATCACTTCTTTTTCCTTCGGATCATAGATCGTACCGGCTACAAACTTCTTCGGCAAATGCTTGTAGTATACGCGGGATTTCGTCCCGGCCTCCGGGTTGAGAAGCTCAGCTTCGGCGATGAAATCCTGGAAATCCTTTTCTTCGCCAAACTGGATGGCGGCTGTGGGGCAATTGTCCACGCAGCGCGGAACACTCCATTCTTCGGGGTTGTTGTCCAGCAGGTGTGCACATCCCGTGCATTTCTGGGCGATATTGAGGCCTTCGTTGAAAAAGATCTCATCATGCGGGCAGGCATCTTCGCAAAGCTTGCAGCCGGTGCATTTGTCGGGATTGATGATAACAAGGCCGTCGTCGCGTTTGTAAATGGCGCCCACATCGCAGGATGCAACACAGGGAGCATCATCGCAGTGGTGGCACATCTTGGGAAGATAGGTGATTTTTACCTTGGGCACCTGTCCGCGTATATACTCGGTGATTCCGATCCAGAACTGACCGGTATCCGGCTGTGGTTTTGCATAGGGTGTCCAGTCATTTCCAACATGCTCGTCTTTGCAGGCAATCTGGCAGCAGTAGCAGCCGTTGCATATGGACAAATCGATAAAAAAGGCTTTCATTTATTTGCCTCCTTTCTGTACCCAGGCGTCAAACCGCAAGCCGGACGCCGGATCGTATTTACGCTCAAAGGCTTCGGGGTAATCCCGCTTCCATTGATCCATTTGTTCGCCGCTGAGAAGGGTTACTTCCACGAGAAATCCGCTGGTGGCCTGGCCGACGCACCGCTTGGAGGTAATCCAGTCCCCGGAGATGGTGTTGATGGCGCCGCCGCGGTCCACTTTCCCCGGAATTATCGGATCATGGCGGGCACCGTGGTCGACATATGCCACTCCGGGCATTACCCGTTCCCATACACGCGCACCGCACAACACGATACCTCTCTCGTTGTGCACCATGACGATGTCGCCCATCTTGATTCCCCGTTTTTCCGCCTCGGAAGGATGGAGCCATACGGGTTCGTACATGTAGCCGTCCCATCCCATAACCTTGCAGGTCTCGACCTCGCGGCTCCAGGAGATATCGTCCGCCTGTGAGTGGACCCGCCACCGGCCGTGGTTGGACATCAGCAGCAAGGGGAAGGAGTTCGCGCGCCAGCTGGAGATGCGTTCGTCGTGCATGGCGCTTCTCTCGATCCACTTGGGAATGGGCGGACGCTCTTCGTCGTCCGGATAATGCGTGGCAATCCGTTCGGAATAGAACTCCAGCTTGCCGGTCGGCGTGGGCAGCGGGTTTTTCTCGGGATCGTCGTAAAACGGCCGCAGACCGACCACGTCGTCTTCCCAGTCTTCCGCCGTTGGCAGAACCACGTACTGCTTTTCCACAAAATCATCCCAACTGATGAGAGATTCGAGGTTCATGTTATTGAATACCTCTTTTTGCAGATCATTGATGGTTTTGCCTTCCGAAAACGCCTCACCTTTGCCCAGTTTTTTGGCAATTTCAAGCACCGCCTCATAATCGCTTTTGGATTCCGCAATCGGCTCGATGGCCTTGTTCATGTAGAGAACGCTGTGATGCTGGGTTCCCTGGCGGGTATTGGTGACGATATCATCGACTTCCAGGTTGGTGTTGGTCGGGAGAATGATATCCGCATAGAGGCAGTCGTTTTCCAGCCAGGGGTGCTGGGCGACGATGAACTCGATTTTAGGATCACGCTCGGCGATGATGGTTTCATTGCCGCAGTTCCAGCAGGTGATGCGGCACGGGGTGTCGGTCCACATCATGCGGATTTCGGTCCCGCCGTCCTTTTTATCGATCGGGTAGTTGTATTCAACGAACTGGTCGTCAACCATTTCCTCAATGCCGCCATTGCCCCAGAACTTCAATGGCGGATCCAGAATCGCCTTGTGAATAAGCGTTTTGGGAATGAGCTGCTTGCCCCATGCCCGGATGGTTGTAAGCGTGGGCTTGGTCAGCCGCTCGGGCAGCATGGGATTGAAAAAGCGGGTGCTTTTAAGCAGGTCCGCACGCGGCATGCCGCCGTATGATATCTGGGTCTGGTGTACACCCGGTCCTCCAAGGCCCTGCATACCAAGCAGGATGCACTCGAGGCGGGCGGGCTCGTGGGAATAGGGCCCCCTGAACATGGATCCGCCGAAGTAGTGCGCAATGGAGGTCGTTTTTTCGGCAAACTCCCGTGCCAGCGCCTTGATCGTCCATTCGGGGACGCCGCATTTTTTGGAAGCCCACTCCGGAGTCTTGGGAACGCCGTCTTCTTCTCCCATTACATAGGCTTCCACCTTGTCCATGCCTATGGTGTGGGTTTTGATGTATTCTTTGTTATACGTGCCCTCTTTCAGCCACATGTAGATGATGGCCAGCTGCATGGCGGCGTCGGTGTTGGGAAGGATGGGAATCCACTTGTCCGCGTGAACGGCCGCACCGTAGTTAAGGTCCGGGCAGATATAAATCTGCTTGATGCCGCATTCCTTCCAGAAGTAGCAGAGGCGGCTTGCGAACTGCCCCACGAAGCCCCAGGGGGTGGTTTCCGGATCACAACCCCAAAAAAGGACCATGTCGCAGTTTTCGGTCATATCCTTGACAACGTTGTCCGAGGGATCCATCATCCCGACGATTCCCTGGCCCCAGACATGCTTGGATCCCCAGTAGAATCCTTCCCAGCTGTCCGGGTTCCGGACCTGCTGCGTGAACCCGCCCAGCATTTCCAGCAGCCGTGCCTGGTGCCCGTGGGGTGTGTTGATTATCTTGTTCTCGCCGTGCCCATCCCCCTGGGCAAGGATTGAAAGCGGGCCGTAGTCCTTGATGACACGCTTGATTTCAGCGGCAATGATGTCGGTTGCTTCATCCCAGCTGATCCGGACATATTTGCTCTTGCCGCGGTTGTGGGTGTTGCGCTCGCCTTTTGGGTCCCAGTCCACCCGTTTCAGGGGAAACTTGATCCGGTTGGGGGAATAGGTCCGCTTTTTGTAGGAAAGCGACCAGGGGGATGGCATTCCCTTGAAATTGGACTCAAGAACCTTTCCATCTCTTTTAAACTGCCAGGGGTTAAAGGATTCGCGATCAAATTTCCAGTCGAAATGCATGGGCCGGATACGAATGATTTTTCCGTCTTTCACATCCACGCAACTTGGATCGCTGCCGCCCAGCAGGCCGCCCAGGGCCAGCGCCCGTACGACGGTCTTGTCAGCTTTGGCATTGACCTTCTCATTGTTTGGCATAATACTGTCCTCCTTGGTTGTTTTCTGGTTTTACCAGTAATAAGGCGCATAAAGCGCAAACAGCATGTCCGATGCCGTTTCGCCGAAAAACGGCTTTTCACTTTACTCGATCAACAGCAAGCCTACTTCTCGCTGGTTCGCTGAACGGTTCCGAACTCCTCGGTGTGAAAGACATTTTCATTCAGGTCCTCAACGGAGCATTTCCTCACCCGGCAGAGCAGGCACGTCAAATCGGGGGAGCCGTACATTGGATCGAGATGGTTGTTGTTGGTCAGCACGTTGGGATTGGAAATAAACAACCCGTGGTATCCCTTGGCCGGTTCCTCCGGATAGAACCAGTTCGCGGTCGCCATCAGCATTCCCTTGAGAACACCCGGGAATGTCCGGCATTTCTGGCGGATTCTGCCCCGGGGCGTTTCGATCCAGACCCAATCGCCATCGGAGATGCCATACTTGGCGGCGGTTTCAGGATGCATCTGGCACTGGGGGTATTCCATGAAGCTTCTCAGCCACGGAATGTTGCGATACTGCCCCAGGAAGTAGAACGGCTGGCGGAACCCGCTGCTCATAACGATCGGGTACTCCTTATACAGTTCCGGCGTCCGGTAGGGGCTTTCCCCCGGCTCCCTGAATACGGGCAGGGGGTCATATCCAAGCTCCTCAAGGCGCTTGGAGTAAAATTCGAACTTGCCCGTCGGGCTGGGAAAACCGCCCCCTTCCCGCCAGTAGTCGGTCTTGTACTTGTAGTACACCTGGTCTTTGCCCCAGCACCCGGATACCAGCTTTTCGCTGAAATCCTTCCATTTCATGTTGCCGCCCATGCCTTTCCGCACCTGGTGATCAAGGCATTCCTCGAGCGTATCCCACCAATGTTCGGGCGCGGTGCGCCTTCCGATCTCATTGAAGATCCATGCATCGGACTTGGCCTCGTCCGGCGGATCTACCACCTTGTTGTGGGCGCTGATAAAAAACCGCGGATGCATGTCATAAACATCGTCAAGCTCGAGCCAGTGGGCTGCCGGCAGCACAATGTCGGCCGCCTCTGCCATGGGGCCCATGAACAGGTCGACATGAACCATGAAATCCATTTTTTCGATGGCTGCAACCACTTCCTTGGTGTTGGCCATGTGCACGATCTGCTGGCCGCCGACGCTGATCCACACGTGAACGGGGGCCTTCCCGGACAAAATGGCCTTGACCATGGTGTCCGGGTTGCATGTGCGCGCCGCACCCATTTTGTATTTGTCAATGCCGATAATTTTGCTCTGCATTTCCTCGGTCAGCGGCAGCTCCAGGAAAAAGTCCTCGATCAGGCCGGTATCCGGCAGTACCCAGCTGATCATGCTCCCCGGGCGCTCGATGTTGCCGGTTAGCCCCATCAGGCAGGTGATGGCGCGGAGAGTATGGCCGCAGTTGGCCTGTCTTTCCAGGGAGCTTCCCACCTGGATGCAACCCGGCGTGTCAATGGCCCACAGGCGGGCGGCCTCGATGATTTTCTCCTTGGGTACCCAGGTAACTTCCTCGGTTTTTTCCGGGGTCCATTCTTTTACCCGCTCCTTGAGCTCATCGAATCCGAAGGACCATTCCTCGACGAACTCCTTGTCCCAGAGCCCTTCATTGATGATCACGTGCATCATGCCCAGGGCCAGGGCGCAGTCCGATCCGGGGCGCGGCTGGAGCCAAAGCGTTGCCCGCGTTGCATAGGCGCTGGCCCTGGGGTCGATGATGATCAGGTTTTTGCAGTAATCCAGAGAATGGATGAACCAGTTGCACATCTCCGAGTCGGCGCTGCTGATTTCAAGCTGCTTGGCCCACATGATCTGGGTTTTCGGAAACTCTCCGCCCCATCCGTGATAATCGCAGTAAAGCCGTCCGTATCCGGTCACCAGTCCGTATAACCCCAGCCGGGGGCTGTGGCAGACGTATCCAGGGCTGATGACGTTGGCCGTGCCCAGGGAGCGGGCCAGGCGATGGATATAACGGTTGTACCCGCGACCCGTCCCCTGGGATATGGAGATGGATTCCGGTCCGTACTTTTCCTGGCTCTCCTTGATCTTGCTTGCGATCGTGTCAAGGGCTTCATCCCAGGAAATCCGTTTCCATTTGCCCTCCCCCTTCTCGCCGATTCTTTTCATCGGATAGTGAAGCCGGTATGGGCTGTCGATGTGCTGTATGCTGGACAACCCCTTGGAGCACATGGTGCCCCGGGTCAGGGTGTCGGGATTGCCTTCGATGTGTATCGGCACGCCGTCTTCCACCGTCACCTTGACACCGCATCCGCCGTGGCAGCTTTTGCAGGTTGAATATACAATTTTTCTGTTTTCTGAAGCCATTTGGTTCCTCCTTAATAAAGCCTCGTATATGTAAAAATTCCGGATTCCGGTTATCGGTTTTGCATCGTCAGTGCACGGGAACCCTGGAAATGATCGGCCTGTAGATCCCGACCTTCAGCACGCAGTACTTGAGCGCAAAGGCCCCTATCGTGTGGGCGATGACAGCAAATATGAGCAGGAGCGGCATGAACGGCAGCACGAAAATGCTAAGCAGGGAAACGACAAGAGGCACGAGGATACCCAGCAGGATGACGCCGATCCAGAAAGCCCGCGCCACTTTTCCCCGGATTAGCTGCATGACGGAATATTCAGCCGTTGCGGACGTATACGAGGCATTGATCAGGTAGGTTCCAATCAGTATGACGTTGAGGATCAGCGCCCACTGGCTGGCGTACTCAATGGCGTGAAAATCCACACCCCCGGTGATAAGCCCCACGGCAAGAATCAGCGCAAGACCGTCGGCTATACCCATGACAACGAATACGATGGGCAGAAGCCCGGTATTCCAGAACGGCACAGCCTTGCAGTAACTCATTACGAACCCGCAGTAAATACCGGTGAGAAGCGCGAACAGCCCGGCCAGGAGTCGCATGGTGTAATCAAGTACGGTCACGGGGCCGATCATGGCCTCAGAGACCATGTTGTGATTCAGCATGTAGGTTGTTATCAACTGGATCATTGCCAGTCCGGCAAACACTGTGGTGAAAAACATTCCCCTGGCAATCCAGGACGTTTTCCAGGCATCGGTAAACGGCGGGATGGCTCTCCAGAAGCGCCACGGGCGGCCGAGATAGAAAAAATGAAAAGGCAGTTTCAGAAATATAATGATGAACCAGGCGGCAAGGGCGCCCCACCAGTTGTCAAGGTAAATCGAAACCAGGTACAAACCCATGCCCAGTGCGGAAAAAACCTCGGCCATCCAGATAAGAATCCCCTGGCCTTCGATCCACTCGGTCTGCTGCGTCGGTTTGATCATCCACTCATGGGGTGTAATCCATTGACGTCGTGCTTGCATTGATTCGCCTCCTATTCGTTGTCCCGTTTCAACCAGGGGAAAAGTTCCTTGGCCCGGTCTTCCACCGAGCTCAAATGCTGAATGTGGCTGCCGGTCATGGCATGCTCCGGGGCCTTGTTGTCATTGCCGCCGTGTTTGCCGTCCACGTAGTATACCGACGGGTCGGTTCCCAGGCCCGCCTGCAGCTGTTTGCCGTGTCTTTGGATGATCAGCCGGGAAACATTGCTATTGGGGTCGTTGAGATCACCGAAGGTCAGCGCCCTTGCCTGGCAGGTATTCACGCAAGCCGGGGTTGCGTCCCGGTCGATACCGGGCTTAAGGCCGTTTTCCAGGCCGTAGTCGATTTTTTCGGCGCAGAAGTTGCATTTCGTGGTGGTTCCACGCTGGTGCGGGTAGAGTTTCTTCCCCTTGATCTCGTATCCTGTCTGTGGGTAGCCCGGAAAGTATCCGGGGTCACTGGACTTGCGCAAGAATGTGCGGTTCTGGTATGGGCAAGCGATCACGCAATAACGGCAGCCGATGCACTTGTTCGCCTCGATGGTCACGATTCCGTCCGCCCGCTGATAGGATGCGCCCGTCGGGCAGACATCCACGCAGGGGGCTTCCTTGCACTGGTTGCAGCGGACCGGGTACGTGGTTACATCCAATACACCACCGTCCTCGGTCTCGTAAGCAATCAGCTTGACCCAAGTGATATGGAGCGGCAGAAAATGCTCAACCCTGCAGGCGGCCACGCAGCCATGGCATCGCATGCATTTTTTGATATCAATTACCATTCCCCACTTCATGATTCAAATCTCCTTATTATACGTATTACGCTTGATGTAGATGCATTACCGGAGGGGCAATGCCTTGGCTTCAACAATTGACGGCTTCATAAAAAGTCCAATATCTTCATTGCGCGCGATATCTCAGAATTTGCGGCTTACGCCTTGTAAACATACACGTCCGCCAAGCATCCTGCATTCTTCGAAATCGCGCAAGCCTTGATCTTGAACTTTTTACAAAGCCTTCAGATTGCGACTTTTTACGAGTGTATCAACAATTAACGATTGCCATCATTGCCGTAATGGTGTTTGAGTCAATGGCGGCCGAAGTTCGTTCGACCCTGTTTTGCATGCAATTTTACATAAAACCTTGCGCCCCTACCGGCCATTCCCCGGATTTGTTTTTTGGGCGGCGGGGGTCATTGCGGCGACTGCTGTAGGGATAAAAACCATGAGCAGCACCCGGATTGCCGCCTTTTTCGTGCGATAATGCAGGCGTTTCGATAGCGATATTTTCCGGTCTTTTTTCGTTCAATTACATGCAACCGGGCCGGTTGTCAAGAAAGTTGTTGTGATTTTCAAAAAAAAGGGATTTCTCCCTTGCAATACGGGGCCCATTAATAACAACTTATTACATGCAATTTATTCGGATGTCAAGCCAGTAATTTCCCTGATAGCTCAAAAGTTCATTAATGGAAGCACTTCTGTTTACCGGCGTTTGATCAGGTATTCAGTTCTGCGGTCGCTTCGACCGGGAAACGGGCCTTTATTTTTTCTAAATTCTCTTCTTCCTGAAAGATAATCGAGAAAAGGTTTTCCCTTGCATTATGGTTATGTTGTTTGAGGATACTTTTTGCCCGTTCCACATCCCGCATCTGCACCGCCTCGAAAAGCACTTCGTGCTCCCTTGCGATTTGCTTCATTCGTTGGATTTTCAGGTCCTCTGTCCGGAAACGCAGAAATATCAGCCGGCAGGTTTCCCGGTAGCGCTCGACAATATAAGGATTGTCCATCATGCCGATAATGGTTGCGTGAAACTCCGCATCCAGTACGAAGAGTTGTCGGTGGACCTGGTCGGTGATTCCCTTTTCGAACATATTCTTCTTTTTTTCAAGGCGGGCCAGCTTATCGGCTGTCATCTCCCGAAGAGCCTTTCCGATAGTCCCGATTTCGAGAATTTCCCGCAGTTCGTAAAGCCCCTCGGCCTCCTTGCGGGTTAGCTTGTGAACGGTATAGCCTTGATGGGGTACAAAATCGAGGTATCCCTCTTTGGCGAGCATGTTCAGGGCATTGTTGACCGGTGTGCGGCTGACACCGAGTTTTTTTGCCAGATCTGTAAAAACAAGCCGCTGCCCGGGAACGATGTCATAATTGAGCATCATTTCCTTGATGGCGTCGTAGGCTGCCAGGGTAAGGTTTTTTTGTTCTTTCAAGGTTCTTGCTCTCCGCTGGGTTCACAGGGATTGCAATGAAAAGCGGACTTGCCGGATTCATTGCAGCACGCTGCGGGGTTGATAGCATGGTCTCAAAAACAGCAAATAAATGTTTGACAGTTGTTAAATTGCATGTAATATAGCATATGAATTTTTCAAAAACAAGAATATCATCACCATAACGGATAATGCGCATTACCTTCATAATATAAATATTATGCAAATCAAACCCCAGAAACAATGGCAGATACGGTCGAAACTGTGGCTGGAAGTGAACGGGCACCCGGTGATCGGCGAAGGAAGGATGGCCATGCTTGAGGCGATCGACCGTCACGGGTCCATTGTCCAGGCTTCCCGGGAAACGGGCATCGCCTATCGGAAAATCCGGGGGGCGATCCGTGAGATGGAAAGCATTCTCGGGCGGTCCATGGTCCGGGCATACCGTGGCGGGAAATACCAGGGGGGGGCCAATCTTACGGTCGAGGCCCGTGAGTTGATGGACTCCTACACGAAACTCGCCGAGAGCCTGCAGGCAGAAATGAATACCCGTTTTGAGGAATTTTTCGGGTGATTTTTTTACTTTCGAATGGCAGAAACTGCCGATCGGCCTTATGGAAGAAAAAGGGAACAGGTATTATGAAACCATTTGAAAACTTGCTGGAAGAATCGGTTAAACGGCACGGGCATTTGTGTGCCGGGCAGGTCATCGGCGTACGTATGGCCATGCTTGGTTGCCGGCTCGTGGGTATCGAAGATCCCAAATCTCCGGAATTTAAAAAAAAGCTGCTCGTATACGTCGAGATCGATCGGTGCGCCACGGATGCCATAGAAAGTGTCACAGGGTGCCGTATGGGTAAACGAACGCTCAAATTCAAGGATTTCGGCATCAATGCCGCCACCTTTTTGAATCTGGATACCATGGCGGCTTATCGCATCGTTTCCACCGAAAAATCCCGGGATCTTGCCAAGGACTACGCACCGGAGGAGGCGAGCCCCCAACGGCAGCAACTGGAGGGATATAAGCGCATGCCCGATGATTTGCTGTTTGATGTCCGGAAGGTGATAATAACGCCCCCCGAATGGGAGATGCCAGGCCCGCCCAGGCGGCATGCCGCGTGCAGTCGGTGCGGGCAGATGGTACGGGATGGCAGGGAAGTGCAGGTCGAAGGAAACCCCTTTTGCCGGCCCTGCGCCGGCGAGGCTTA
Organism: Desulfobacterales bacterium; assembly: GCA_007134875.1. GTDB lineage: Bacteria > Desulfobacterota > Desulfobacteria > Desulfobacterales > Desulfosalsimonadaceae > B1SED10-16. Next base: position 16,846 of record SLJY01000112.1, on the reverse strand, counting down.
TTTTTCCAATGACGGCGGCATGGTCCACCCGTAATCACAAGCGCCGGCCGGCTGCGGATATTAGAGGAGGAAAACACACCATGATACAGATTGTTAAAATCGAGGATGCGGTTGGATATCCACTGGCTCATGACATTACCGAAATCGTCCCCGAAAAATACAAGGGGCCGTCCTTTCATAAGGGATACGTCCTGACATGCCGCGACCTGGACCATCTTCGCCGCTTGGGAAAAGACCATCTATACATTCTGAAGCCCGAAAAGGACGAGATGCACGAAGATGAAGCCGCAATGGCGATTGCGGATGCGCTTTGCGGTCCGGGGGTCGGATGGGAAGGCGAACCCAGGGAGGGGAAAATATCCATTAAGGCCACCCGAAACGGTTTGCTGAAGGTCGATGTGGATGCCCTGATGCGCTTCAACCTTTTCGGCGATGTTATGTGCGCGACGCAACACTCGGACAAGATAGTAAAAAAAGGAGAGCAGGTTGCCGGCACACGGGCCATCCCCTTATTGATTCCAAGGCATCGCGTCGATTCGGCCGTTGCGACGGCCAAGAGTGCTGAGGCCGGCGTGCTGAGGGTTTTGCCCCTTCTGGAAGCGACAGTCGGCGTCCTTATCACGGGAAGCGAAGTCTACTACGGACGCATCGAGGACAAGTTCGAACCGATTATCCGGAAAAAAGTCAAGGCGCTGGGCGGCCGCATCCATGATGTGGCCTTTCTGCCGGATGATGACACGATGATTGCCGAGGCCGCCAATCGGCTTTTGGATGAAGGGGCCAACATCCTTATTACTACCGGAGGCATGTCCGTGGATCCGGACGACCGGACGCGCTTTGCATTGAAAAAGGCCGGCGCAACGGATATTGTCTACGGGTCCGCGGTATTGCCCGGGGCCATGTTCATGATGGCCTACCTGAGAAATTTGCCGGTTTTGGGAATACCCGCGTGCGGATTGTTTGCCCGGACGACTATTTTCGACCTCGTGTACCCCAGGGTGCTGGCCAGCGAGCGGATCACCCGCAAAGAAATTGCCGCCCTGGGCCACGGCGGGTTGTGCATCAAGTGCGAACCCTGCGTATATCCGCGCTGTCCCTTTGGAAAATAAAATTGATGCACTCGTAAAAAGTCGCGATCTGACGGCTTTGTAAAAAGTTCAAGATCAAGGCTTGCGCGATTTCGAAGAATGCATCGTACTTGGCGTACGTGTATGTTTACAAGGCGTAAGCCGCAAATTCCGAGAAATCGCGCGTAACGCAGATATTGGACTTTTACGAAGCCGTCAAAATTCGGCGCCCCATTGCCAGCAATCGCTCCAAAGCGGGAGACGCAGATGGAAAAACACCTTGCGACTGGACTTGATGAAGCCCTGAAACAAATCGCTTTACGGGTATTCCCCCTTGATGCCGAAACCATAGACTTGTCCGACAGCGTGGACCGCGTCGCAGCCGTTGAAATGTTTGCCAGGATCGATTCGCCGTCCGTGGATGCATCCTTAAAGGATGGCTACGCGGTCGTTTCCCGAGACGTGGCGGCGGCAACACTGGAAAGCCCGGTTCGCCTCAGGCTCACCGGCTGTGCCGCAGCCGGCGGCGAACAGAATTCCCCCGTCGCGGCCGGTACCACGGTGCAGGTGCTTACCGGCGCCAAGATCCCTGAGGGGGCTGACTCCGTGGTTTCCTCGGAGTTCGCAACGCCGGAAACGGAGTATGTGCGGTTTGTCAATAATGCCGAAGCCGGTCGGAATATCCTTCCGCGGGGGGCCGATGTGACCGCCGGCACAAGTCTTGTGGCCCCCGGCAGCCGGCTGTCGCCGGGTATGGTCGGCCTTCTTGCAGCCGCCGGACACAGCCGTGTGGAGGTGTTTCGTTCTCCTTCCGTGGGCATCGTGGCAACCGGCGATGAAATTGTGGCGCCCGGCCTCCCGCTGCCCGAGGGAAAGTTATACGCCAGCAACATCACGGCGCTGGGTGCCTGGTGCCGCAGGTTCAAAATGGAAACCCGCATGGCGATCATCCGTGATGATCCGGGGGAGATTCTTCATACGCTAACGACCATGGCAGGGGCTGTCGATGCCATTATTACCAGCGGCGGCGCGTGGACCAGCGACAGGGATCTGGTCGCCGGGATACTGACAAAAATGGGATGGGAGCAGGTGTTTCATCGCATCCGCATCGGTCCCGGTAAAGCCGTCGGATTTGGCATGCTTTCCGGGAAACCGGTATTTATCCTCCCCGGCGGGCCCCCCTCCAACCTTATGGCATTTCTTCAAATCGCCCTGCCGGGCCTTATGCGCCTTGGGGGAAGCCGCCGGCCGGGCCTGCCCGAAACGATGGTTCGCCTGGCTTCGGAGCTTAAGGGTTCGCATGCAAACTGGACCCAGTTTATTTTTGGAACGATTGAAACGAAACAGGACCTTCCGGTGTTTCATTCACTACTCAACGAGAGCCGGCTGCGTTCCATGGCCAAGGCCGAAGCCATCGTTTGCATACCGGAAGGCCGGACAGTACTTGCCGCCGGATCGGTTGCCCCGGCCCAAATCATGTCATAGCTGCAAAACCGGCTTGGAGAAAATATATGAACCCGTTCATCGATAATATTCTTACCGATTCCTGTCAGCGGCGAGTCAATTACCTGAGAATATCCGTGACCGACCGATGCAACCTCAGATGCCGATACTGCGCGCCGCTCATCCCGAAACAGATCCGGAAAAACGAGCTTCTCACTTTTGAGGAGATGTATCGCGTCGTTGAAACGGCCGTCGCGTGCGGCATCACCAAGGTGCGCCTTACGGGGGGAGAGCCGCTCTGCCGGCGGGGGGTAATCGATTTTATCAGGCGTCTTCGCGATCTGCCGGAACTTACCGATATTTCGATGACCAGCAACGGCACCATGGTTGCCGCGCACGCGGCGCGGCTTAAAGAAGCCGGCCTGAACCGTATCAACATCAGCCTGGACACCCTGGACCGGGACAAATTCCGGTGGCTCACCGGCGCCGACCGTTTTTCCGAAGTCTGGGAGGGAATCGAGGCCGCCTCGGAAAGCGGCTTCGATCCGGTCAAGATCAACACAGTGGTAATGAAAGGGTTCAACGACGATGAGATTGAACAAATGGCCGGCCTTGCCGTCCGTTTTCCCTTTCATGTCCGGTTTATCGAATACATGCCCATTGGTATCGATCCGTCGGACGCCCGTTCATCGTTTCTTCCTGTTTCCGAGGTGGAGGCGAAAATCCGGCGACTAGGAAAATTGACGCCCGTTTCCGGTCCTGCCGCCAGCGGACCCGCCGTGCAATACCGGATCGGAGAGGGAAAAGGCGAGGTCGGCTTAATCGGGTCGATGAGTTCTCATTTCTGTTCTTCGTGCAACCGGCTCCGACTGACGGCGACGGGGTATCTGCGGCCATGCCTGTTATCGGACGATCAGGTCAACGTGATCAAACCGATTCGGCGGGGGATTACCGACAGTGAAATCAAGGCCCTTATTCTGGAGACGCTTTCGAAAAAGGGAAAGGAACATCTTCTCAGTTTCACTGGCGGGCCGTCTTTGCAAAGCTGCATGGGCAGCATCGGAGGATAATGCAATTTCCGGGTGGTACGGGCTGGGAAACCCGCTGCAGCGCTGTCATTCTGGCCGGAGGCCGCAACTCCCGGATGGGCGGGCAGAACAAAGCCTTTCTGGAAGTGGCAGGACGGTCAATCATTGAAAGGCTTTTGGATACGCTGGGGGAAGTGTTCGACGAGATTCTGCTGGTGACCCGCCAGCCTGAAGAATATGAAGCCCTCCCCGCTCATGTCCGGATCGTGACCGACATTTACAACAAACGATCATCCCTGACCGGCATGCATGCCGGGCTTGTCCATTCAAGGGCGTTTTTCGCCTTTGTCGTTGCCTGCGACACGCCTTTTATCGAACCCGCCCTCATACGCCTCCTGGCGCAAGAGATCGACCCTGAGTCCGACGCGATCGTTTCTTCTTTCGAAACGCATTACGAACCCCTTTGCGCGATTTATTCAAAACGATGCCTGCCGCATATCGAGTCGAAGTTAAACACCGATGATTTCAAGATCATCCATTTTTTCGATAAAATCAAACTGAAGACGATTTATGCGGATCAATTGAAAAAAGCCGACCCCGATCTTCGGTCCTTTTTCAATGTGAACACGCCGGAGGCTTACCGGGCTTCTCTTGCATACACGCGGCCAAAGTGATGGATACCCGGCGCTTTCTCAGTCCTTCCGGATAAACGTCTTTTCGATAAAATCGGCCAGAGCGGATATGTCGTTGATGTCAAAACAGGGAACATCCAGATCCACATCCACGTCGGAGACCACGGCCACCAGCGTGTTTTTTTTGCCTTTTACATGGATCGGCGAGTCGTGGGCGCTGCTCCGGAAAACCTCGATCTGGGGTTTTCCCCCGAGCTTGTAGCCTTCCGTTAATACGATATCCTTATCCAGGAGGTAGCTTTCGGCAAGCTCATCCAGGGTTTGCTCCTGGTCCACGTCTTTTATGACGGAAACCAGCCAGGGGCATGATATGACGACGGTTTCGGAACCGGCCGCCTTGTGGCGCCAGGTATCCTTCCCCTCGTGGTCGATGCTGAAACCATGGGTGTCGTGTTTGATGGTCCCTACCCGGTATCCCCTTTGTGTCAGCTCGGGAATGACTTTTTCAAGCAGGGTGGTTTTTCCGGAATTTTTTTTGCTCACTATGGATATTATAGCCGGCTTCATGGATTGCTTCCTGTCCGGATGGAGTCCTTTTGGAGTTGGCAAATAAATGATCAGGAACCGGGTTATGCGGTGGCCGGCTCCGGCGGCACTACCATTACGGGGATCCTGGATTTTCGCAGAACGCCCTTGATATGAGGTCCGACGGCCGTATCCCTGGATAGCATCCCCTGCCTTGCGCCCATGACAATAAGATCGCAGCCGTACTCCTTCGACTGGTCGATGATTTCCTGAACGATCTCCCCGTCACGGATAACGACCTCCCTTGAAATATAACCGCATTCGGTATCATTGATGCCGGCATCGGCGCAATACTGCTCAAGGGCTTCATGGATAAGCGCGTTAGACGATCTTTTCCCGATTAAAATCTGGCGTGCCGATTTTTCGTGGGCTTGAAGGGTTTCCTGCCATTTTTTCTCTCCCAGGAGTCCTTTGAGGCGACCTTCTACGGAATCGGGCATTTTTTCCATTACATGGAGCAAAACAATGGATGCCTGGTACCGGACCGCAAGGGAAATTACATAATCAAATGCATCGGCACAGTTTTTGGAAAGATTGGTGGCAAACAAGATGGTTTTAATCGGCTTTACCATGACAGAACCTCTTTTCAATAAATAATCACTCTATTAATCTTTATGGTGACCTGGCTTGATTGCCGGAACATTCGGAAGTCAAGGCCCGATCCGACTCCGTTTCCGGATAAATTGTCTATCGCATAATTATAGTATTTCTGGGAAAAAATTCAAGAAAAAGAGGCTTCATTATTTATTATACGGCTTGATTCAACTATCCCTGTCGAATGACATCGAAGCAACACCATGAGGCATGCCTATATAATCCTTCGGGACTTTTTCGTTTCCGTATCCGAACAATTCACTTTTTTTTCGGAAAAAATGCGGTATTATTAAAAACATTTTCGGCCCGATGCAATGGGTCGTGAGTCAATACACGTCAAGGGGGTCGTTATATGCCGAACGGGCCGGATTTTTCGCGATCCGACAAAGTCAAAGTCGTTACCGCAGATGCGGCGGTCGCCAATATAAAAAACGGCAGCCGTGTTTTTATCGGATCGGGCTGCGGTGAGCCCCAGCATCTTATCCATGCCATGGTAAAGGATGCGACAATCCAGGATATCATGGTGTTTCAGATGCTCTCCTTTACCTTGGATCAATACCTGAAAGATACCGATTTTCTGGAGCGTTTCGCCCTGAAGCTTTTTTTTGTCAGCATACCCATGCAGGAGGCAGCATTTGAAGGAAAAATCGATTATATTCCGGCCTATTTGTCCGAGATTCCGCATTTTTTCCGAAGCAACCAGATCGGCTTGGATGTCGCCCTGATCCAGATCAGCCCCCCGGATCAATTCGGCTTTGCGAGCCTGGGAATATCGGTGGACGTAACCCGCGAAGCCGTTCGAAACGCCAAGCTGGTCATCGCCCAGGTGAATCCCCGCATGCCGACCACCTACGGAGACGGGTTCATTCATGTAAAAAATGTTGACTTTCTCGTTTATTTCGAGGAGGAACTCGGCGAACACGGCCCTGAGGCGCAGGATCCGGAAATCACCCGGCGCATTGCGCGCTACGTTTCCGAACTTGTGGATGACGGGAGCACCCTCCAGGTCGGTTACGGGCAGCTCCCGTACTCGGTTCTGCCTTTTCTCGACAATAAAAAGGACCTTGGCGTTCACACGCACATGATCACGGATGCATTTCTTCCCCTGCTGAAAAACGGCGTCATCACCAACAGCGTAAAGAACTACATGCCGGATCGAGCCGTTGCCACATTTTGCATGGGCTCCAGGGAGATATACGACTACATTGACAAAAACCCAAGCTTTTATTTCGGTACCGCCGATTTCGTAAACAATCCCGGCATCGTCGGACAAAATGACAATTTTATTTCCATCAGCTCCGCGTTGGAAGTCGATCTGACAGGGCAGGTCTGCTCCGACAAGGTCGACAGGATGTTCTTCAGCGGAACCGGCGATCAGACCAATTTTATCCGAGGTGCCGCCCTGTCCAGGGGCGGCCTGTCCATTATCGTCCTTCCATCGACATCGGAAGACGGGACCGCATCCAGGATCGTGGCCACCCTGGGGGAGGGTGCGGGCCTGGCGACGCTGCGGGCCGATGTGAACTTTGTCGTAACCGAGTACGGGATCGCCCAGCTCCAGGGAAAAAGCATTTACCAGCGGGTGGTTGAACTTGCACAGATTGCCCATCCGGATTTCAGGGCAAGCCTTATCGCTTCGGCCAAGCGTTATCGCTACATCTTTGCCGATCAACTTCCTCCTCCGGCAAAAGACCTGATTTTCATAGAGGAATACAAAAGCAGGGTTCATCTGAAAAACAATAAGGTGATGGCGGTTCAGCCCCTGCTCCCGTCAGATGAAATCGCCTTTCGCAACTTTTTTTATTCCCTGAAAAAGGAAACCGTGTCCCTTCGGTTTTTTGCAGATATAAAGACTTTTTCCCGTAAAATGGCGCAGAGTCACTGGGCCCAGCTGGATTACCGGAAAAACATTTCCCTGATAGGGGTCGTGCGCAACAAGGGAAACAAGGAGATCGCCGCTATCGGCACCTACAGCGGGTGCGGCAACAGGCGCGCCGAGGTCGCTTTCGTTGTCCATGATGATTTTCACAACCTTGGAATTGCTGGCTTTTTGCTGGAAATGCTTGAAAAAATCGCCGCTGACAACGGCTTCAAGGGATTCCGTGCGACGGTACTCCCCGAAAACAAGAGCATGCTGCATGTATTTAACAGGCGCTACCCGGATGCCAAACAGCATATGAGGGGCGGCGAGATCGAAATGGTGATGGATTTCGGACAATAGGCGGCCGCTTTGCCGGTTTCAACCCGGAACACGGGCCTTTCAAATACCCTGAGATCATGATTTTCCGGTCGCGAATCAGCATGCCGCCCCCGCATATGAACATGACCTCGACTAAAAATCCTGGTTTTCGTTCGGGCACTGAATATGCCCCGTGGAATTGCCCCGGTCAATCAGTCCGGATGGTTGGTCATTCGCGTTGCTGCGCGGAAAAAAAGCCGTCCCGTTTAGCGGTATCAATAGTAAAGCTGGCTGGATATGGCCGCGGCGGTTCTTTTCAGCGGTTCTTCGGCTGCCTCGAGAAAGGAGCCGGTCATCCTGAACGCCGGGCCTGCCATTATCACGGCGGCTACGGGCACTCTTTCATGGCTGAAAATGGGCGCCGCGATGGCATAAGCGTCTTCATAGCGTTCCCCCCGGTCGAACCCAACACCCCGTTTCCGGATTGTTTCCAACTCCGAGAAAAACGCCTTCCTTGAAGTGATCGTTTTATCCGTGTACCGGTGCAGCCTGGTTTTCAGGCACCGGCTTACGAAAGCGGGATCGGAAAAGGCGAGAATCGTCTTGGCGCCGGCTGCCACATGCAGCGGAACCTCTTCGCCCTGTTTGAATGAAAAACGAATATGGTTCTGGCCTTCAACATGGTGGACAAGGTATACACGGGTGCCGGACAGGACTTCCAGTGCAATGCTTTCCCCCATCTCCGCCGACAGCTTGCTGATATGCGGGGACGCAATATTCACCAGGCTGCTGCTGAGGGATGTCTTTACGGATTCCCCGAGCTTTGCCGCCGACCGTCCGAGCCTGTATTTCTTGGTGGACGGGTTTTGCTGGAGAAAGCCGTAATCCGTAAGGATATGGAGCAAGCGGCTTACGGTGGATTTATGGATGTCCAGTTTTTGACTGAGAGTCAACGTCCCCATCTCGCGGTTGTGCAGCGTAAATGCTAACAGTATTTTCAGGGCCTTTTCGGTAGAAGACCCGCCGCCGGATTTTGGTTTCATATGCCGGTTCTCTTTCGCCTTTCCTTGCCAGCGCCTGATGATAAAGATTGAAAAAGTATATTCAGACGGTCACAGGGTACAGAATACATCCTGATGATCTCATAATATGCAACACAGTTTAAATAGACTGAATGCATTGTCAAGGGAAAAAGGCTTTGCAGCTACCCCGGGATGCATTCTTTATATGACTTTATCCTGACAACAAGTTGTATTTCAGATCTTTTGTCAGACTGAAAATGCAGTCGGCCGGCCTATTGTGATTCGGCCGCCTTTTTTTCTGTTTGTATTGGGCGATAAAAAGGTATTATACTTATACAGTGATTCTTATCTTATTTGATGTCTACTAAGACCAAACATGTATGACCAAACATGCAAGCGATTCCGGATAAAGGTGTGACAGCAGGACGACAATAGTCCTGATGCAGTCGGCGGAAGGGGGCTATTTTCTTCCGCTACTACCTTAACCATCAAACCATACAGGGGGTGGATTATGAAGAAACGTTTGGTGAAACGCTGTTCAGTCTTCTTTGTTGCGTTTATGCTGGTGCTGGTTTATGCGATATCAGCGGAGGCCGGAACCATTAAATTACGATTCGCACAACAGAATCCGGAGACGGGGTGGAGCACTCAAAATGCTGTTGAGCCGTGGCTCAGGCAGTTGGAAGAAGCAACGGATGGCAGGGTTGAAATTGATGCATACCACGGGCAAACGCTTGCAAGGGGAAGGGATATGTGGGAGGCCGTCCGGATGGGGATCGCCGACATCGCATGGTGTTTTCACGGCTACTGGCCGGATATGACCCCGCTTGCCGATGTCGTCAGCCTGCCGGGCCTTCCTTTCCGTACAGCCGAAAAGGGAAGCGAGGTCCTGTGGAAGCTGTATGAAAAATTCCCGGAGATCCAAGAGGAATTCAAGGATGTAAAGATTCTTCTGTTTAAAACCAGCGAACCCTATCACCTGATCACACGCAACACGCCGGTCAAAACCATGGAAGACTTAAGAGGCCTCAAACTTCGCATGACCGGGGGCCCCCCGACAAACATGGTACGGCAGCTCGGCGGAACGCCCATGCTGATTCCCATGCCCGACTGCTACATGTCCCTGTCACAGGGGGTCATCGACGGAATGGGCGCACCCTGGGAAGCGATCCACGTATGGCGGTTCTATGAGGTCGTCAATTACTATACAACGAATGTTCCCTTTCCGGCTGTTTACTTTTCCATCGCGATGAACAAGAACACCTGGAACAGGCTGCCCGAAGACATCCAGGAGGCTATCATGAGCGTCAGCGGGCTTGAAGGATCAAAGTTCTGGGGGAAAAACTTCTTTGATAAAATGCGTGATCTCGCGATAGATGCGATCGAAAAAGAAGGAGATGCGGAAAATTTGCACACCCTCTCCGAGGAAGAGCGCCAGCGATGGATCGAAGAAGGTGCCGAGCCTGTATGGGAAAACTGGGTCCGGAAAATGGAAAACGCCGGTTACGACAATGCCCGGGAGATTCTCGAGGCAGCCATATCATTAAGCAAAGAATAACCGGGATAGAGGCTCAACAAACTGGAGTAATAAGGTGAAGGCGTTGTTTCTAACCAGCCGGAAGTTTTTTCCGGGTGCGGAATAACAGCGGCGTTATGCGCAGACGCCGGGTTTTCGGGGGAAAAAGCGCGCTGCTTGCCGGAACCCGGCGGACTGTATCATTGCATGCTCAAGATCCGTTGATCCTGTTTTGCACAAGGAAAAAAGCGTATGTTTACAGCCGCAATAATCACCCTGAGCCGCATCTTTGTGGCGATTGCCGCTGCCGGGCTTCTTGCCATGATGTTTTTGACCGCCTTTGACGTGGTCATGCGCTATGTGTTCAACCAGCCTGTCAGGGGAGCAATGGAGGTGGTTGAATACCTGATGGCCATCGTTGTTTCATTCAGTATCGCCTGGTGCGCCCACGAAAAGGCGCACGTATCTGTTGATCTCTTCATGACGCGGTTTTCCGGGAAGGTTCAGGCGCTTGTCCATATCTTCACGAGTTGTATCGCCATGCTGTTTGTCTTTTTTATGACCTGGCATAATATCCTGCATATTAAAGACGTTTATGCTTCCAATATCACCTCGGCTGTCCTCGGGATCCCCGTTTACCCGTTTATGGGCATGATGAGTCTGGGCCTTGCCGGGTTTTCATTGATTCTTTTGAAAAATATGCTGGATTCCGCATGGGAGGTCTTCAAACAATGAGCCCGATGTTTGTCGGCTATATGGGCATAGCCGTTATGCTTGTTCTGATCTTCGCCCGAGTGCAGATCGGCATCAGCATGGCGCTGGTCGGATTTGCCGGTTTTGCATGGATTGTTGGCCTCCAACCCGCCATCGGGGTTCTTAAAACCGTTCCTTACTCAACATTTGCCAGCCAGGAAATGAGCGTTATCCCCTTATTCATTTTTATGGGTGCGTTGGCTTTTGCATCGGGCCTGAGTGAAGACCTTTATTATGCGGCACGCAAACTGACAGGGCAGCTAAAGGGCGGCCTTGCCATTGCCACGGTACTTGCCTGTAGTTTTTTTGCCGCCATCAGCGGCTCGAGCCTGGCCACGGCCGCCACCATGGGGCGGGTTGCAGCCCCCGAAATGAAGCGATACAATTACGACCCCGCAATGGCTGCCGGATCAATCGCCGCCGGGGGAAGTATCGGGATATTGATTCCGCCCAGCGTCATTCTGATCCTCTATGGTGTTATCACGGAACAATCGATCGGCAAGCTCTTTCTGGCCGGTTTTATACCAGGCATTCTGGAAGGGCTTTTTTACATTATTACCATCATGATCCTTACCAGGTACAACCCGAAACTGGGACCGGCCGGACCCCGTACCACCCGGAGGGAAAAGTTCGCGGCCATTTTGAAAACCTGGGAGGTGGTGTTTCTTTTTACGTTGGTAATCGGCGGAATCTACGCCGGTATTTTCACCCCGACCGAAGCGGCTGGAATCGGAGCTTTTTGTGCTTTTTGCATGATGATCTGGCGGCGCAAAATGAACTGGCAAAACCTGAAGGGGTCCCTGGTCAGCACCGCCCAGACAACCGGGATGCTCTTTATCATCGTTTTCGGCGCAATGGTTTTAGGATATTTTTTTTCGGTAAGCCGGCTTCCCTCCGAGCTGGCCTCCTTTGTCGGAGATCTTCCCGTCAACCGCTATGTCATTTTGATATTTATCCTTATGGCAACGCTTCTGCTCGGCTGCATCATGGATTCCATGGCCATTGTCCTGCTGACCGTTCCGGTTTTTTACCCAACGATTCTTGAACTCGGCTTCGAGCCGATCTGGTTTGGCATATTGGTTGTGCGGGTCACGGAAATGGGTCTCATTACGCCCCCCATCGGCCTGAACGTGTATGTCATCCAAGGGATCACAGGTGAAAAAATGGGAACCGTGTTCAGGGGGATCATCCCTTTTTTGATTGCAGACGTCTGCCATGTCGCCGTTCTGATCGCCATTCCCCAACTCACGCTGTTTCTTCCCGGTTTATTTTGATGGACCCGTAAAAAGTCGTCTGTTTTGATTTTGACGGATTTTCCGGGGTATAGCGGCTTCACGCCTGCAATGGGATTGTATTCCAAAAATGATGCACAACAAAGGGACCGGCGCGGCGTTATGCGTTGAGTGTCAAGGCCGGATAGGGCTCCTTGCGCTCGACCCCTGCTGGAATTACTATGAGAGAATTATCGGAATGCCATATCAATGGATAGCATAAAACGGGTTGACAAAATCAAAGAAATTCGGTATGCCTCCTAAGATCTCATTTAATGAAATCAGGTTCAGCTATATGAAATAGGTCTAGACCTTATTACAATAACGGTTCATTAACAATCGCTGCACGATACCGTGCACGCGCGATTTGTATTCTAACCAGAACACCCCCGGGAGGTTACGTCATGACTGAACAGGTTTTCAACAATCTTACCAATTGCGGCCCCGTATCCGTATATGTCAAGGACGGCGAAATCGTGCGGGTCAGGCCAATGGTTGTGGATGAGAAGGACCTCAAGCCCTGGGTGATCGAAGCGGGAGAGCACAGGTTTTCGCCACCCAAAAAATTTGCACTCGCGCCTTTCGTTCACGGGGAAAGACGGAGAATCCATTCCGAGGAGCGAATTCAATACCCCATGAAAAGGGTCGATTTTGACCCCAACGGCGAACGCAACCCCCAGAATCGAGGAAAATCGGGATACGAGCGGATTTCCTGGGACGAGGCGCTGGACATCGTCTCCGGGGAAATCAAGCGGGTCAAGGAAACCTATGGCGGATCGGCCATCAGCGGCATGACATCCTCCCATCACAACTGGGGGATCGTCGGCTACAAAATGGGGCCTTTCGCCCGGTTCATGAACATGCTCGAGTTCACGCCGGTACTGGACAACCCGGACAGCTGGGAGGGCTGGCACTGGGGGGCGACCCACACCTACGGCTTTTTCTGGCGGCTTGGAATGCCCGAGCAGTACGACCTCCTGGAAGACACCTTAAAGAATGCCGAGATGATCGTGTTGTGGTCCAATGATCCCGATACGACCCGCGGCACCTACTCCGGCCAGGAATCCGCGCTTTGGCGGCAGTGGGTCAAGGAAAAAGGCATCAAAACCGTTTTTATCGATCCGTTCCACAACTATACCGCAGGGTTCATGGACGGCAAGTGGATCGCCCCCCGGATGGGCACCGATGCGGCCATGGCCATGGCCATCGCCTATGTCTGGATTACCGAAAACACCTATGACAAAGAGTATATCGAAAACCGCACCATCGGTTTTGACGAATTTAAAAAATACGTTCTGGGCGAAACCGACGGCCAGCCCAAGACACCGGAATGGGCGGGCGAGGAGTGCGGCGTAAAACCGCGCATCATACGGGCCCTGGCCCGGGAGTGGGCTTCAAAGCGCACCGTTTTATCCGGTGGCTCGCGCGGCGGCGAAGGCGGAGCCTGCCGCCAGGCATACGGAACAGAGTGGGCCCGGATGATGGTTTTGCTCCAGGCTATGCAGGGACTGGGCAAGCCGGGTATCAGCATATGGGGAACCACCATGGGCGCCCCTTCCGAAACCGACACGTGGGTTCCGGGATATGGACATCTCAAGGGCCGCGTGGCCACCACGGATCTGGCGGGCTACCTTCCGATCAACCCGACCAAGCAGCGCCTGTGGCGGCTGACGCTGCCGGATGCCATTTTGAATCCGCCGGTAAGCTGGTACGGGGAAGGGTTCTGCGGTCAGTCGTTGGAGCAGCAGTTCAAGTATTTCGAATACCCCATGGAAGGCTATTCGGAAGTCAGGCTGTTTTATCGCTACGGCGGATCCTTCATGGGCACCATGAGCGATACCAGCAAGTGGGTGAGGATGTACCAGAGCCCAAAGCTTGAGTTCGTGGTGAACCAGGATTGCTGGTACAACAGCGAAACGAACATGGCCGATATCATCCTGCCGGCATGCACCAATTTCGAGCGAAACGACTTCGGGGAATGGGCCGCGGTGGGCGGCTATACCGAGCACGGGAGCTCCGGGTGCAACTACCGGGTGGTGGTGTACCAGCAAAAATGCTTGGAACCGCTCTGGGAATCCAAGTCCGATTACCAGATTTTTGCATTGATCGCGGACCGGCTGGGGATGAAGGAGCAGTTCACCGACGGGAAAACGGAGGAGGACTGGATAAAGGCCTTCTTCCACGGTTCGGATCTCCCGAAGCACATCAGCTGGGAGGATTTTGTCAGGAAGGGCTACCACATCATCAACGTCAATGAAGACTACAAGCCGACCCCGTCGCTCCGGTGGTTTTATGAAGGCCGGGAGTGCGACACCCCGGATTTGCAAAACCCCAAGCGCAAAACGGAAAAAGCCGGTGAGCTCGGGACCTACAGCGGCAAGATCGAGTTTTCCTCCGAAAGTCTCAAGGCCCACTTCCCCGATGATGAGGAGCGCCCCGTCAGTCCCCGCTACATCCCCAGCTGGGAAGGACACCGGACCGAGGGGCTGGTTGAAAAATATCCATTTCAGCTGCTGTCTCCCCATCCCCGCTTCTCGTTTCACTGCCACTACGACAAGCATACCGACTGGCTGGACGATATCCCCATCCACCGGATCAAGAAAGACGGTTACGCTTGGTGGCCGGCCCGGCTTCATCCGGATGACGCGGCCGCAAAAGGAATTCGCAATGGCGATATCATCCGGCTTTACAATGACAGGGGATCGGTTCTCTGCATTGCAGTGGTGACGGAGCGGGTTCGCCCCGGCATCATTCATTGCTATGCCTCCTCGGCGAAATACGACCCGCTGACGCCGGGCAAAGACGATGCCGTCGACATGGGCGGATGCATCAACATACTGACGCCTTCGCGCATGGTTTCCCGCAATGTTCCGGGAATGACACCGAATTCCTGCCTTATTGACATCGAAAAATGGGAGGGCTGATAAAATGACACGTTTGGGTATGCTTATTGATATTGACCGATGCAATGGCTGTTACAACTGCTTTCTGGCTTGCCGGGATGAACATTATAAAAACGACTACCCCCCTTTTTCAGCGGCCCAGCCGGTAAGCGGCCAGTACTGGATGCAGGTCAGGGAGGTCGAACGGGGCAGCTATCCAAAACCCAAGCTGTCGTATATACCCATTCCCTGCATGCAGTGCAGTGAAGCCCCCTGTATCCCGGCCTCGAAAAACGGGGCCGTGTATCGGAGCGAAAACGGCATTGTCATCATTGATCCGGAAAAAGCCAAAGGGCAGAAAGACATTGTGAAAGCCTGCCCGTATCGGGTTATTTTCTGGAACGAGGAAAAAAGGATCGGCCAGAAGTGCACTTTCTGCGCCCACCACCTGGAAAAGGGCGAAAAGGAACCGCGGTGCGTGGAAGCCTGCCCCACCGGCGCCTTGATATTCGGGGATCTTGACGACCCCGAAAGCGATATTGCAAAAATATCCGCATCACGAAAGACCGAAGCGCTTCATCCCGAGTACGACACGAACCCCACAGTCCGGTATATCGATCTTCCCAAGCGCTTTGTCGCCGGAGAGGTGGTCCTGAAGGACAAGCAGGACGAATGCGCCCGGGGTGTCAGGGTCGTTCTGGAAGGAGAAGGCCTTCGCCTCGAGACCGCAACGGATGCTTTCGGCGATTTCGAATTTGACGGACTGGCCAGAAATGCCAGCTACCGGGTTGCTGTTGAATACGACGGTTACGCGCCGCAACAGATTGACATATTCACGCAAAAGGATGTTAATCTCAAAGAGATCTTCCTGGAGCCCAGGTAAAATTACGGCAGGACCGGTCAACCAGGCGGAAAACCAAAAACAACCGCGTCTTTCATGGCGCAATGGAAACATTTGAAAGGAGTTCGACAATGAAGGATCTTTTTAACCTGGAAGGAAAGGTCGCCGTGGTTAACGGAGGCGCCGGCGGCATTGGCGAAGCGCTGGCAACGGGCCTTGCAACGTATGGCGCAAAGGTCGTGGTGAGCGACCTTTACGAAGAGGCCAGCCAGAAGGTGGCCGAGAAGATCAAGGCCGAAACCGGCGCCGAAACCATGGGCGTCGGCGTTGATGTCACCGACGAAAAAAGCGTCGAGGATATGATGCAAAACGTCGTAAAAAAATTCGGCAAGCTGGATATTACGGTCAATTCCATGGGGGTCAACATCAAGCGGGATGCATTTGACTACCCGGTGGAAGACTGGGACAAGATTTTTGATGTCAACGTCAAGGGAACCATGATCTGCTGCAAGGTGGCCGGCAGGATCATGCGGGACCAGAAAAAGGGAGCGATCATCAATCTTTCATCGGTTCGCGGAATTCGGGGATATACCGGCGGCAATGCCGGGTACTGCGCCACCAAGGGCGCCGTTGAAATGATCACCAAGACCCTGGCCGTGGAATGGGCTTCCGAGGGCATTCGCGTCAACGCCATCGGCCCTGCGCTCATTATTACACCGGGTACCAAGCATATCCAGGATAACCCGGAGCTGGCTAAAAAATACGCCGCGGCGGTTCCCATGGGGCGGATCGGCCAGACGGAAGACCTGGTGGGCACCTGCGTTTTCCTGGCTTCGGAAGCTTCCGGCTTTATGACGGGTCAGACGCTTTTTGTGGACGGCGGCATGACCGCCTCCTGATGCCGGAAAGGTATTGCAAACAAAGCAGTGAGTTTTATACAGGGAGAAGCGATTATGGATATGGAAAAAGTAACGGTTGATCCTTATTCGGGTTTGCAGATGGTGGAGCTCAGCCATGTATGGGGTCATGATGT
>SLJY01000078.1 GCA_007134875.1 Desulfobacterales bacterium | reverse complement strand
TCCCCCTGCATCAGGTAGGCGTTGGCCAGGGTGGCAAGGGCCTGTATGAAATTCGGATTGAACCGGACCGCTTTTTCCAGCGCATAGATGGCCTCGTCGATATTTCCCTTCTGGAGCTGGACAAATCCGATGTTGCCCCAGCCTTCGAAAAATCCGGCGCGCACCCTGACGCTCTGCTGGTTGTAAGCAAGACAACCGTCAAGATCCCCCCGCTGAAGGCATATACCGCCTAGCTGCACGTATGCTTCGGCAAGCGTGGGACTGCATCGCACGGCTTCCTTCAGTTCGGTTTCCGCTTCATCGAATTTCCGAAGGCCCATCAGCGCTGTGGCCAGGTTATAATGGCTCATGCCGCACCCCGGATTGGAGGCAACCGCTGCCCGCTGTTTCTCAATATACTCGTGGACGTTTTTCGCCAGTGCCATAATTTTTCACACCTTTATATTTATTTTATATATACCCATCCATGGGACCTATGGGCCGGCGGCCCGATAGTCGATGGCAATCCGTAAAACCGGTCGATACTTGACAAATCCGTAAAACACCGCGATCCGACGGCATAGGATGCGCCGACGAAGGAAGCGCATCGCATGGTCCTGAGAAATTTCGCGTAACGCCTAATTTCCTAATTTCCCGCAAAAGTAAAAAAGAGCCCCATCAATTGTCAAGGAAAATTGCCCGGGGAGCAATGCCTAAGCCTTTTTCGTTTTTTTATATTGACAGTACCGGGACCATTCATAATAATCAGTGTCCAAACGAAAATCAGGATTTTTTCGCCAAGGTCGAGGACGGCGAAAAAAACGGTTTTCGTTCAGACACGAATAAAGCCGTTTCATTAGAACCCACCTCAAAACTCGGTTTTCGGTTCAAGATCGCGGCGGTGTCTTATTTCAAACCGCAGACATACCGGTGTATTTCGAGGTTTTGAAATAAGGCGTCAGCAAAGATATTGGGGATACTGGGCCGAAAAACAATCTTTGAGATGGGTTCTAACCACTCCCCCCGAGGCTCCCGGCCTGCACGGCAATTATTTCAGGGAGTCGGATTTTGATAAGGAGGTCATATGCAGCCCGGATTGCAAAGCGGATGTTTTACCGCCCTTGCCACGCCCTTTGACGAAAACGGTTCGGTGGACTATGCCGGCATGGAAAAAATCGTCGCATTTCAAATCGAAAACGGCATCGACGGCATTCTTGCCGTGGGCACCACCGGCGAAAGCCCGACATTGAGCTGGGATGAACATATCCGTATTATCGACGCCATTGCCGCCGCAACCACGGGGCGGTGCAAATGCATCGCGGGAACCGGAAGCAACAACACCGCCGAAGCCGTCTCCGCTACAGGGCACGCTGCAAAGACCGGCTGTGATGCCGTTTTGCTGGTGGACCCCTATTACAACGGCCCCAGTTCCCTCGAAATCCGCCGCGAATACATCGAGCCTGTCGCGCGCGCGTACCCGGACATGGCGATCATCCCCTATGTAATACCCGGCAGGACGGGAACCCAGCTTCTGCCGGAAGACCTGGCCATTGCTTATAAAAATCATCCCAACGTGGGATATGTGAAAGAGGCGACGGGAAATTTCGACAACATGCGCAGGACGCGCGCATGCTGCGGAAAGGACTATGTCCTGTATTCCGGAGACGACCCGCTCGCCTGCGACATGATGACCGACCCGGAAATCGGGGCAATCGGCATGATATCGGTCATGTCCAATGTCGCACCCGGCCCCTGCAGTGAAATGGTCCGCAGGATCATGGCGGGCGACGTGGAGGAAGCCCGCAGGATCAATGACCGGATGATGCCCCTGTTCAATGCGGTGACAATTTCCACCCGGGAACAAAGCCCTTTCGGCGAGGTGACGTGCCGGGCCCGGAATCCCGTCCCCCTCAAAGCCCTCATGCATATCCTGGGGATGATCAACGGCACCTGCCGTCGGCCTTTGGGAAAGATGAGCCGGAAAGGGCTTGAATCGCTTCTGGAAGCGGCGCGCCGCGTCCATTCGGAAAGCCCGGACATGCTGGCCCCGGCAGGACGGTTCTTCAACTCGGACGTGGACAGCCGGTTAAACGATCCGCAACTGGAGACGCAGTACTACAACGATCTTTGCTACCCGGAATACTGACGACTTCGTAAAAGTTCAATATCTGCGTTACGCGCAATCCCTGAAGAATCATACGTACGATTAATACATAAATCAGGCGCAGGCGTAAACTTTTTTTCAGCGTGCCGCTCCATACAGCCCGCAGAGCGGCACGCTGAATCACAACGGCCGTCTATCTGAAACGTTTCTATCCGACCGCAACGGTTTCTACGCGGTTGTTTCCGGTTTCCCTGCACTGCTCCTTTTCATTGCGGCGCCCTCGTTCATCTGGAACTCCCCCTGCTTGAACAGCAGCCAGTTCAGCCAGCGGAAACTCAAATTGAGCAGGGCGAGTTCGTCGTTTCGTATCCGTTCGATTTCCGCCTTGTCCAAGTGGTAGATCTCCAGAAACGAGCTTTCGAACACGAAACGCCGGAACCGGTCGATGTCGTAGCTGGCCGTGAAAAACATGTTTTTGGTTTTCTGGGTAAGCATGATATTGGCCGGAATCGAACGCTTCCGCACGAGAAGTTCCGTCCACAAGGCATTGACATCATCGTAGACATCGACGACCTGATCTTCTCTCCAATCCGCCACCGTCCACTGATGATCTTCTTCGAAACCCCGGCAGTGCGGCTCGTTGACGAAAAAGTAGAACCCTTCCTCATCCGGCTCCTTGTGGTTGAGCGTACCCACCCCGATCGGATAATACCGGCAGGTGGTGGGCCGGTCGGAATAAACGAGACATCCCTCGGGGCGCACGAACGGGCAGGCCGGCTCCCCCTCCACATCGCCGAGCATCTTGAGCGTTACCACGGGCAGGTCAGTCTTCTCGAGGAGCTGGGGAGTGGTATACATTGCGAGGAATTCCTCGGAAGTCATCTGGAGACGATTTTTCAGCCGGATGATGTCGTAGGGGGTCAGCATGATATTGATGCCGTAGCAGCACTTGGTAAAACACGGCACATCCTTGTGGCACCGGAAGGAAAAGGTGCTTTTTTCACTAAGCTTGACCGGCGGAATGCCGGCCTGATCGGTGGATTCCATTAAAAAGACTCTCCTTGCGTTTTTCCGTATGGATACAAATATATATAAGACGAGTTGACATTTTCAGAATAATTAAGGATTGATGGACTCGTAAAAAATCGCGACCTGACGGCTTTGTAAAAGGTTCAAGATCAAGGCTTGCACGATTTTGAAGAACACAGCGTACATGGCGTACGTGTATGTTTACAAGGCGTAAGCCGCAAATTCTGAGAAATCGCGCGTAACGCAGATATTGATCTTTTTACGAAGCCGTCAAGGCGTCAAGGATTGTTTCGCCAGCGCGCCCTACACGTCCGGCTCACCCGGCGGCATGGGCGGTACCCGGTCGCCGCCCAGGACATAGCCGCCGTCGATGCGTATTACGCTTCCGGTCATAAACGGCGCACCGGACAGTATGAATAAAACGGCGCGCACGATTTCCTCTATCCGACCCGTACGGCCGAGCAATGTATGGCCGATAATACCGGCTTTCTGCTGTTCCGTCAACAATCCCCATCCACGGGTCTTTTCCCCGTGGCGGGTTTCAAAAAATCCAAGCATGATTTCGTTGACCCGTACCTCCGGGGCGCCTTGTCTCGCCCAGGTTTCCGTCAGGAGGGACAGACCGCGGCTGGCCGCCGCATAGCCGTCGTTGAAAACCAGGCCGGCGGGGCCGCTGCGACCCACTATCCCGGCGATGGAGGAAAAGTTGATAACGCACCCATCCCCGGACGCTTTCAAATAGGGATGCGCCGTCTCGAAAACCCACTGCTTTGCTTTCAGGGTCGTCTCCATCTCAAGATCCCACTGCGCGCTCGTGTAAGGCCCGTGGACAACAGGCCAGCCGCCCCGCTCGATGTTGTTGATCAGGATGTCGATCCCGCCGAAGCGGGCGGCAGCATGATCCACGAACGCTTCGGCAGCCGCCGTATCGCACAGGTTGACCTTCTCAATTACGTGCGGGACGCCGGTTCGGGAAAAATCATCCCGCATTGCCGGCAGGAAATCTTCCCAGTCGTAATACGTCATCGCCAGGCGAACGCCCTTTGCTGCGAGGGCAAGCCCGATTTCCTTTCCGATCCCCTTGATGCCGCCCAGCACGATCGCTGTCTTGCCTGCAAGTGTCATGTCCATGAAGCCCCTTCCGCAGTCCGGGCCTTGCCGCTGGCCGACTCCAGCAGGCGGATGGCATATTCGCAAGCGGCTTCCACATATACGGCGGCAGGATCGTCGGGATACCGTTGCGCCATGGCGGTATACCGGGAAGCGGCTTTGCCATCAAGGCTAAGCCTGTCCGGATCGTAAAGGACGGTATACAGCAGGTCCGCCAGATCCCCGGGAAGCACACCCGGAATTATTCGATTCTTGACGGCAAGGACCTCCAAGAACCTGTCGTTTGCAGCATTGTACGGCAAAAGCCCCTGATCCCGTGTCCACCGTCTTACGGTCAGTTCCCGGTCCGCTTCGAATCCCCGGCAGTGAGGCTCCCGGATAAGGAGGTGCTCATCCCGGACAGCGCCGGTCATCCGATCTCTTTTCGCCATCCGCATAACCGGATACATTCTGCAGGAGGCCGGGCGATGAGGATACACACTGCATCCTTCGGAAGTTACAAACGGACATTTACGATCGGGACCGGACGCCGGCTCGAGCGTTATCACCGGCAGCATGGACCGCGGGCCATCGTGGCGAAGCGCGTGGTTTTCGAGAAACGCAGATGATGAAATTCCCAAATGCATTTTAAGCCGGAACACGTCATAGGGAGACAGATACTGGCTCAGGTCCCGGCAGCAGGCATTGAAACACGGCACATGGGGGCCGCAGTCAAACCGGAAGGGCTCATCCTGCTGTATGGAAAAAATGTCGCTTTCGTCTGGTTGCACGCAAAGACACTCCGCTAAAACAGGCTTACGAAGAATTGACGCGGTTTCTTTCTCCCACTATTTAGTGACCGAACGGCTAAAGCAAGGGCCAGTTATATACGATTTTCCAAAAATCGCAATGAAAAACGCTATTTTTTCTTGCATTTCTCCGTTTGTGTGGTATAAGTTCCCGGTTATAATCGAACTGTACCATCGGCCATTTTTTCCGGAACCATGAAAGACATACGGGAGGTGTCAAATAGCCAAGCAGCGGAATACCGATAAGCAGGTTAATATCAATCGGGAAATAAATGCAAAGGAGGTAAGGGTCATTGACCCGGAGGGCACCCAATTGGGTGTAATCCCCTTCGAGACTGCTATGGGTAAGGCGGAAGAACTCGGGCTCGACCTGGTGGAAGTGTCGCCCAGCGCAAAGCCGCCGGTCTGTAAAATCATGGATTACGGCCGGTACAAGTACCAACTGGATAAAAAGAACCAGGAAGCCCGGAAAAAGCAGTCATCCGTCCAGCTAAAGGAAATCAAGCTCCGGCCGAAAACGGATACCCACGACCTTGAAATTAAACTGGGGCACCTGAGAAAATTCATCGAAAAGAAAAACAAGGTCAAGGTCACGGTCATGTTCCGGGGCCGGGAAATCACCATGACGGATCGGGGAAGGGAGGTTCTGCAGACGGTTGCCGAAAAGGCCGGTGAATTTGCATCGATCGAGCAGCATCCAAAAATGGAAGGAAGGACCATGACAATGGTCCTGGGGCCCAAGTAACACGCCCGCGGACCGACCATTCTGAATTATGATTGCTGTACCCGGACCCCGAACGAACCCGCCGGACCGGACGATGCACCCGGTATATTGTGCGGAGGAACGGCAAGGCGAAAAACTTGCAGCGGCAGGATTTCCTTGGATTTACCGCCCCCTGATGCACTTATAGAAAGTTGCGATCAGACGGCTTTGGAAAAAGTCCACGATCAAGGCTTGCGCAAGCGGAAATGAATGCAGCGTACCCGGCGTACGTGATGTTCCGGAAGATTGCGAAGATTGCGCGCAGGCGATAGGCGCTGGACTTTTTCCAAAGCCGTCATTTTTTATTTGACCTTTTAAAAACAATGGTGCAAATTTATTTGTTTTACAACAGCACCCGAATGAAAATACGGTTTTTGTTCAGGTACTGGACTATCTTCTTTCAAGGAGTATACGATGCCGAAAATCAAAACAAACCGCGCCGCCGCCAAACGTTTCAAGCGCACCGGCTCCGGCAAATTCATGTTTTCCAAGTCCCATGCAAGCCACATCCTGACCAAAAAGTCGCGTAAAAGAAAACGTTCGCTTCGGAAAAAGCAGACGATCTGTTCAAGTGATATGCGGCAGGTCCGATTGATGCTGCCAAACGGATAGCAAATATTAAGAGGGTTATACAGGAGCAATACCATGCGAGTCAAAAGAGGATTCAAGGCGAGGCATCGCCGTAAAAAGGTACTGAAGCTGGCACGGGGATATAGCGGCGGCCGGAGCAAACTCTTCCGCACGGCCGCGGATTCCGTGGACAAGG